>DATHRP010000539.1:0-14279 GCA_035465195.1 Afifellaceae bacterium
GACGCCTGACGATCTGAGGAAGCTTGACCCCGCTGACCTCGTGCAGTTGTGCGACGAACTGCGCGCCGAGACCATCGATGCCGTGTCCGTGACCGGCGGTCACCTCGGTGCCGGCCTCGGCGTCGTCGAATTGACCGTTGCCCTGCATCACACGTTCAACACGCCCGAGGACCGGCTAATCTGGGACGTCGGCCATCAATGCTATCCGCACAAGATCCTGACCGGCCGCCGCGACCGCATCCGCACGCTGCGCAAGGGCAGCGGACTGTCCGGCTTCACCAGGCGTTCCGAATCCGAGTACGATCCGTTCGGCGCCGCCCATTCCTCGACGTCGATCTCCGCGGGCCTCGGCATGGCCGTGGCGCGCGACCTGAAGGAGAAGGACAACAAGGTCGTCTGCGTGATCGGCGACGGCGCCATGTCCGCCGGCATGGCCTACGAGGCTATGAACATTGCCGGCGCCAGGCACTCGCGGCTGATCGTTATCCTCAACGACAACGACATGTCGATCGCGCCGCCGGCCGGCGCGATGAGCGCATATTTGGCGCGCCTCGTCTCCGGCCAGACATACCTGTCGATCCGCGAGGTGGCCAAGCAGCTCACCAAGCGATTGCCGAAATTCTTCCAGGACAAGGCCAAGCGGACGGAGGAATATGCACGCGGTTTCTGGACCGGCGGCACCCTGTTCGAGGACCTGGGCTTCTATTACGTCGGGCCGATCGACGGTCACAATATCAATCACTTGCTGCCGGTTCTTCGCAATGTCCGCGATGCCGACACCGGGCCGGTCCTCGTCCATGTCGTCACCCAGAAGGGCAAGGGCTACGCGCCGGCGGAAGCCTCCAGCGACAAGTACCACGGCGTCTCCCGCTTCAACGTGGTGACGGGCGAACAGGCGAAGTCGAAACCCAACGCGCCTAGCTATACCTCCGTGTTCGGCAGCAGCCTCGTTCGCGAGGCGGAGGACGACGAAGCGATCGTCGCCGTCACCGCCGCTATGCCGTCGGGCACCGGCCTCAACCTGTTCGGCGAGGCCTTCCCGGACCGCACCTTCGATGTCGGCATCGCCGAACAGCATGCCGTGACGTTCTCGGCGGGACTGGCGACGGAAGGACTGAAGCCGTTCACGGCGATCTATTCCACCTTCCTGCAGCGCGCCTACGACCAGGTGGTGCACGACGTCGCCATACAGAACCTGCCGGTGCGTTTTCCGATCGACCGGGCCGGGCTGGTCGGCGCCGACGGCCCGACCCATGCGGGTGCGTTCGACATCACCTATCTCGCCTGCGTGCCGAACATGGTCGTCATGGCCGCCGGCGACGAGGCGGAACTGCGCCACATGGTCCGCACCGCCGTTGAATATGACGAAGGTCCCATCGCCTTCCGCTATCCGCGCGGCGAGGGTGTCGGCGTCGAATTGCCGGAGCGCGGCACCGCGCTGGAGATCGGCAGAGGCCGGATCGTCCGCGAGGGCACATCGGTCGCCATCCTGTCGCTCGGCGGCCGGTTGCAGCCGGGCCTGAAGGCCGCGGAGGTGCTGGAAAGCCAGGGCCTGTCGACGACCGTTGCAGACGCCCGTTTCGCCAAGCCGCTCGATGTCGACCTGTTGCTCAGGCTGGCCCGCGAGCACGAGATCCTGATCACCGTGGAGGAAGGGTCGATCGGCGGCTTCGGCAGCCACGTGCTGCACACGCTGGCGAGCTTCGGCCTGCTCGATGCAGGGCTGACCGTACGGCCCATGGTGCTGCCGGACCGCTTCATCGAACACGACAGTCCGGAAGCGATGTACAAGGTTGCCGGTCTCGACGCCGATTCCATCGTCTCCAAGGTCTTCGAGGCGCTGGGACGGGAAAATCCGGAGCGGGGCGCGCAACTGGCCTGACCCGCCCGCATGTCGTTTTCGGGTCCGAAGCGGCGCGCATTGGCGATAGCGCGCCCGGATGATCGGACCTAGTCTTGGCCGACCGCTGCCGAATCGCCGTCCTGGAAAGGGCGGTCCGGCGCGGTTTGCGTTTGCAGATCGTGTTGGAGGCAGGCCATGTGGGCTTCGCTGTCATCCGTCGTCACCTTGCTGGTGACGACCGCGCTGTTCATGTTCGGGCACGGCGTTCAGATCACCCTGATCCCGCTCCGCTCGGAACTCGAAGGCTTCTCCGATTTCATGATCGGCGCCGGCGCGTCGTTCTATTCTGTCGGCTTCGTCGCCGGCTGCATGATCGCGCCCTATGCAATCCTGCGCGCAGGCCACATCCGCGCGTTCGCGGCGATAATCTCGTTCTCCTCGGCGGTCGCGCTGATGCATGCAATATTCGTCGATCCGCTCGCCTGGGTGGTGTTCCGGACAATCACCGGCTTCTGTGTCGCGGGATTCTACATTACCCTTGAAAGCTGGCTGAACGACCGCGCCACCAATGAGACTCGCGGGCTGGTCCTGTCCGTCTATGTCGTGACCCTCAGCCTTTCGATCATCGCCGGCCAGGTGACCGTCGCATTCGGCACGGTCGGCGATTTCCGACTGTTCGCGCTGGCGTCGATCCTGGTGTCGTTTGCCGTCATCCCCGTCGCCATGACGAAATCGGCGCAACCCGCGCCGATCACTCTTGTCCGGCTGCGGCCGAAACGGCTCTATCACAGTTCGCCGGCGGCGTTCGTCTCGATCCTGGTCGTCGGCCTGTCCATCGGTGCGCTGATGAATCTGTCTCCGCTCTATGCGACGCGAACAGGCTACTCCGAGCAGTTTGCCGCGATATTTTCCGCCGCGATCTTCGCCGGCGGCGCCTTGCTGCAATGGCCACTGGGACGGGCGTCGGATCTCGTCGATCGCCGTATTGTCCTGCTTGTCTGTGCAGGGGCTGCCTTCGTAGCATCGACCGGCATGCTGCTCGCCGGAGCGCTAGGCGCAATGATTATGCTGGCTTTCGGCATGATGGTCGGCGGATTCACCCAGCCGGCCTACGCCATCGCCAACGCGCACGCTTTCGACTACGTCAAGCCGGATGATTACGTGGAAACCTCTTCCGGCATCCTGATGATCTACGGCGTCGGCGCCGCCATCAGCCCGGTCGTCGTGGCGGCCCTGATGCAGATGTCGGGCCCGACGGCCCTGTTCTGGTTCACCATGGCGATGAACGTCATCATGGGCGGTTTCCTGCTGGCCCGCATGGCGATGCGGTCCGCGGTCCCGGAAGCCGAGAAGGAAGAGTTCGACTATGCGTCGACGGCGCCGGTCGTTGCCATGGGCGTGGAGGAGGCCTGGGACCAGGAGGACCAGCTTCTCGTGCCGGACGATTACGAACCTTCCGAGGACGCGCAAAGCGAGACGGTCGGCGCGCAGAACTGAACGGCCTTGTCTGGCGGAGCGTAATCACTAGCTTAGGCTTACGCTCCCCGCCTTATCCCCGGACCAAGCCCGATGCCGACCGCCCGATTGCCCGATAGAACCGTCATTGCCGTAACAGGCGAGGATGCGGCCGGGTTCCTGCAGAACATCGTCACCGCCGACATGGACGATGTCGACCGCGACGGTATCGGCTACGGCGCGCTGCTTACTCCGCAGGGCAAGATCATCTGCGATTTCCTGGTCCACAGATCCGATGACGGCTACCGGATCGATGTCCGCCGGGAAGCTGCCGAACCGCTGCTGAAGCGGCTGGCGCTCTACCGGCTGCGGGCCAAGGTGGAGATTGCAGAATGGCCGGACTTGGCCGTCTTCGTCGCCTGGGGCGAGGATGGCGCGCCGTCCGAAGCCCGGTCGGACCCACGGCTGGCCGGGCTCGGTGCTCGCTGGATCGCTGCCGCCGGCGATGCGGCGACGGCGGACGGCGGAGATTGGGACCTATGGCGTATCTCGCTCGGCATCCCGGAAGGCGGCGTCGATTTTCCCTTCGACGAGAGCTTTCCGCACGACGCGGCGCTTGATGCACTGAACGGCGTCGACTTCGACAAGGGCTGCTATGTCGGCCAGGAAGTGGTGTCGCGCATGCGCCATCGCGGCACGGCGCGTCGCCGCATCGTCAAGGTGCGGGGCGACAGGCCGCTGCCCGCGCCGGGCACGGAGATCGCGGCCGGCGAAAGGCCGCTCGGCCGCCTCGGTTCCTCCGTTGAAGAGCATGGCATCGCTGTCGTCCGGCTCGACCGGCTGCAGAAGGCGCTCGATGCCGGCGAGAAGGCCGAGACCGGCGGGGTAGCACTGGATATAGCGCTGCCCGACTGGGCCAACTACGCCATGCCCGATCCGCCATCAGACAGAGGGGACGAGGATTGATGGCCCGGTCTGCGAACGCGGAAAAGCCGCGCGCCTGGCAGCGCATGCTGTCGGGCCGGCGGCTCGACCTGATCGACCCGTCGCCGCTCGACATCGAGATCGAGGACATCGCCCACGGCCTTGCCCGGGTCGCGCGCTGGAACGGCCAGACCTTCGGCGCCCATGCCTTCTCGGTCGCCCAGCACAGCCTGCTTGTCGAGCACATCTACCGCACTCGCCTGAAATCCGCGGCCCGCACCGGTTGCCTCGCGGCTATGCTGCATGATGCGCCGGAATATGTGATTGGCGACATGATCTCGCCGTTCAAGGCGGTGATGGGCGGTGATTACAAGGCTCTGGAGCGCAGGCTGCTTTCGGCGGTCCACATCCGCTTCGGGTTGCCTGCCGAACCGGGTGAACGCGAGACCACGCGGATCAAGAAAGCGGACAGGATCGCGGCCTATTTCGAGGCGACCTGCCTCGCCGGCTTCGGCACGGACGAGGCGAAGCGGTTCTTCGGCCGGCCCGGCGACGTCGCACAGACCGACATCGAGGCGTTTCTCGATCCCTGGCCTGCGGCGAAGGCGCAGAAAGCGTATCTGAGCCGTTTTACAAGCCTTATGGCGGCGGACTAGACTCCGCGCCGGAATCGAAGACGCATCGAAGAAGCCAGGAACCGAGGTCGCAACATGCCCGCCGTCTATGTCTGCCCGCTCTCCAGGCTGCGAGAGACAGTCGAGCGGTCCGGCGCGAGCCACGTCGTGACGCTCATCAATCCCGGCACGCCCGTGGCCCGCCCGCCATCGGTTCCGGAGGATCGTCATCTCTTCATCGGCGTCAACGACATCACCGATCCTATCGACGGCATGATCCTGCCGGATCACGATCACCTCGACACCTATCTCGATTTTCTCCGTGACTGGGACCGCAAGAGGCCGATGGTCATCCATTGCTGGGCCGGCGTCAGCCGTTCGACGGCGGGGGCCTTCACCGCGCTCTGCCTGTTCCGCCCGGACCTGCCGGAAACGCTGATCGCCGAGCGCCTGCGTGCCCGCTCGCCCGAGGCGACTCCGAATGCGCGCCTTGTGGCGCTCGCCGACGCTCGCCTCGGCCGGGAAGGGCGCATGATCGAGGCGGTCCGACGGATCGGCCGCGGCGCAGACGCATTCGAAGGCACGGTATTCTCGATGGCCATCGATGAATAAGCGGACCATGACGACGGACATCCAGATCGGCCTGACGGCGGCGATCGTCGCGGTGGAGGCGCTGACGCCGAAGATCCTCGTCGTCTCGTCCGGACCGGAAAAACTCGACGGCTTGCCCTACGGCCCTTTCGACCCCCTGCGCCACCGCACGATGGAGATCGGCCTCAGATCGTGGGTGGAGGCGCAGACCAACCTGACGCTCGGCTATGTCGAGCAGCTTTACACGTTCGGCGATCGCGGCCGCCACGCCCAGGCCGGCGATGCCGGGCCCCATGTCATGTCGATCGGCTATCTGGCGCTTGCCCGACCGTCGGACGAGGTGAACAGGGCCGGCGCCGATGCCGGCGCCCGCTGGCGCGACTGGTACGGCTATTTTCCATGGGAGGACTGGCGCACCGGCGAGCCGGAACTGATCGACGGGGAAATCCTGCCACGCCTGAAAAGATGGTGCGCCGAGAGTCCCGACGAGGCACGCCCGCTCAGGCGCGGCGACCGGGTTCAACTCGCCTTCGGCGAGCGCGGCGGCGGCTGGGACGAGGAGCGTGTGCTGGACCGGTTCGAGCTGCTCTACGAGGCCGGGCTGGTCGAGGAGGCGCGCCGCGACGGCCGCGGGAGCGCCGCGCTCTGGAAGCCGTTTCCGGCCCTCGGGCAGGCCATGCGGTTCGACCATCGCCGCATTCTCGCGACGGCGATTTCGCGGCTGAGAGCCAAGCTGAAATACCGACCCGTTGTCTTCGAGCTGATGCCGGAAACCTTTACCCTGACCGAACTGCAGCACACCGTGGAGGCGATTTCCGGACGCCACCTGCACAAGCAGAATTTCCGTCGCCTGGTCGAGCAGGGCCGCCTCGTCGAGCCGGCCGGCGGCGCCAGTGTGTCGACCGGCGGCCGGCCGGCTGCGCTCTACCGCTTCCGCCGCGACGTCATGAGCGAGCGCCCGTCGCCGGGGCTCAGGCTGGGAGGGCGGGCGTGAGTACCGATATCAGGCTGCCGAAGCTGCTGTTCGTCCGCCATGGCGAGACGGACTGGAACCGGGCCGGGCGGATGCAGGGGCAGCTCGACATCCCGCTCAACGATCGCGGCCGGCTGCAGGCCGCGCGCAACGGCCGCGTGCTGGCGAGGCTTGCCGAAGGCGGCGACTGGGCGACGGCCGTCTCGCCGCTTTCGCGCGCCCGCGAGACCTACGAGATCATGCGCGAAAAGGGGCTTGCAGCGCCGGATGCGACCGCCAAGGATAGCCTGAAGGAGATCGCATTCGGCGCTTTCGAGGGACTGACGCCGCGCGAGATCCGCGATCAGCACGCCGATCTGATGCCGGCGCGCAGGGCCGATACCTGGAATTTCACCCCGCCCGGCGGCGAAAGCTATGCCGACCTTTCCGCCCGGGTCTGGGCCTGGCTGGAGACGCTGGACGGACCGACGATCATTGTCGCCCATGGCGGGGTCATGCGGGTGATCCTGCGCCGATTGGCCGGCATCCCGGAAAATCGGGGCACCGGCATCTTCACGCCCCAGCACAGGGTGCTGGCGATCAACGGCGAGACGCTGGCGTTTTTTTGACCGGTTTCCGCGCGGGACGCGGCGGCAGGGGATTTGACTCCCGCCGGTCCATCCTTAAGGTTGGGTCAATGTGGTGGACTAAACCATTGATAGGTACGGCTTGGTCGGGCCTGAGGGGAGTTTATCGTGAAGACTTTTGTGAGTGCATCGCTCGGGCTGGCGATGTTGCTGGCCTCTGCAGCCGCGTATGCCGCGGAGAAGGCTGATGTAAAGGCCAATGGAGGCGTGCAGGTGATCTATTCGTTCGTCTCGTCTTATCCCAACAGTTGCAATTCCGCCGATCCACCACGCTTCAAGATCAAGCAGCAGGCCGCCAACGGCAGGGTCTATGCCGATGTAGTGAAGACGACCTGGCCCGCGACACACAAGAAGTGCGCCGGCAAGCCGGTGCAGGTTTTTGTCGTCGCCTACGAACCGAAGCGCGGCTACCGCGGCAACGACAGCGCGTCGGTGACGATGTCCTACACGCTATATTCGAACGAGAGCATCCGGAAAAACCGCAACCTGCGCTTCGACATCAACGTCAAATAAGGGGCAGCCGGCCCGGCGGGGCACACGCGGCTTTTTCGCGCTGCGCCCCGTTGCCCTTTGACGGCGTGCCCGCTCGGCAATAGAACAGGCCGGTTGAAACCTGCCGGGATCCGATCGGGCCGTTCATGTCGCACAATACGTTTGGTCACCTGTTCCGCGTCACGACCTGGGGCGAAAGCCACGGGCCGGCGATCGGCTGCGTCATCGACGGCTGCCCGCCCGGAATTCCGCTGACGGAAGCCGAGATCCAGGACGAGCTCGACCGGCGCCGGCCCGGACAGTCGCGCTTCACGACCCAGCGTCGCGAGCCCGACCAGGTGCGTATTCTTTCAGGCGTGTTCGAGGACGACCGCACCGGCGGCCCGATGACGACCGGCACGCCGATTTCGCTGGTAATCGAAAACGTCGATCAGCGCTCCAAGGACTATTCCGCGATCCGCGACCGCTACCGTCCGGGCCATGCAGACTATACCTACGACGAAAAGTACGGCGTTCGCGATTATCGCGGCGGCGGCCGCTCGTCGGCGCGGGAGACGGCGATGCGGGTCGCCGCCGGCGCCGTCGCCCGCAAGGTCGTGCCCTTCGCGACGATCCGCGGCGCGCTGGTCCAGGTCGGCGAACACAAGGTCGACCGGGAGAACTGGGACTGGGCCGAAATCGGCAACAACCCGTTCTTCTGCCCGGATGCGAAGGCGGCGGAACTGTGGGCCGATTATCTCGACGGCATCCGCAAGGCGGGCTCGTCGGTCGGCGCAGTGGTGGAGGTCGTCGCCGAAGACGTGCCGCCGGGGCTCGGCGCGCCGGTCTACGGCAAGCTCGACCAGGATATCTGCTCGGCGATGATGTCGATCAACGCGGTCAAGGGGGTGGAGATCGGCAACGGTTTCGAGGCCGCGCGCATCCGCGGCGAGGACAATGCCGACCGCATGCGGATCGGCAATGACGGCCGGCCGCGCTTCCTCTCCAACAACAATGGCGGCGTGCTGGGCGGCATTTCATCGGGCCAGGCGGTTGTTGCGCGCTTCGCGGTAAAGCCCACCTCGTCGATCCTGACACCGGTGGAGACGGTCACGAAGGACGGGGTGGAGACCGAGATCGTCACCAAGGGCCGGCACGATCCCTGCGTCGGAATCCGCGCCGTACCGGTCGGCGAGGCGATGCTCGCCATCGTGCTGGCCGACCATTATCTCCGCCATCGCGCGCAAGTCGGCGAACCGGACAGGCCGTGACACCATGACCGATACGATCGAGCGCGTCGCGGAAGCAATCCGCGCTTTCGAGCGCGGCGAGATCGTCGTCGTGACCGACGACGATGACCGCGAGAACGAAGGCGACCTGTTCGTCGCGGCAAGCCATTGCACGGCGGAGAAGATGGCCTTCATCATCCGCCATACCAGCGGTATCGTCTGCGCGCCGATGACGGCGGAGACGGCGCGCGGCTTCCGGCTCGACCCGATGGTCTCCGCCAACGATGCGCCGCTCGCCACAGCCTTCACCGTCTCGGTCGATTTCCGACACGGCCTGACCACCGGCATCTCGGCGGAGGAGCGCACCGCGACCGTACGCGCGCTGGCGACCGACAATACCGGGCCGTCGGACTTCGTGCGGCCCGGCCACGTCTTCCCGTTGATAGCGCGGGAGGGCGGCGTGCTGATCCGCTCCGGCCACACCGAGGCCTGCGTCGATCTCTGCCGGCTGGCGAGCCTGCCGCCGGTGGGTGTCCTTTCGGAACTGGTCAACGACGACGGCACCGTGATGCGCGGGCCGCAGATCGCCGAATTCGCCGAAAAGCACGGCCTCAAGAGCGTCTCCGTCGCCGACCTGATCGCCTACCGCCAGCGCTCCGAGCGACTGGTGGAGCGGGTCGAGAGCTTCCACATGGTGACGGCGCACGGACCGGCGGAGGCGATCATCTACAAGACGCCGTTCGACGCCATGCAGCACCTTGCGATCGTCTTCGGCGATATTCGCGACGGCCACGGCGTGCCGGTGCGCCTGCAGAAGGAGGAAGTCGCCGAGGACGTTTTCGGCGCGTCGGGCCGCATCGACCATATCCTGGAGCGCATGAGCCACGCGGAACGCGGCGTCTTCGTCTATCTGCGCGCCGGTTCGGTGGGCGTGGCCCGTTCCGCCGACCGTCCGCGCGACGACCTGCCGGCGGAGAACGAGGAGCACGGCTCGGCGCTGGACCGCGAGATGGAGTGGCGCGAGATCGGTCTCGGCGCGCAGATCCTCATGGATCTCGGCGTCCAGTCGATCCGCCTTCTGGCGTCACGGGAACGCCGCTATATCGGCCTCGACGGCTTCGGCATCAAGATCGACGCGACCGACATCCTGGACGCCTGAGGCGCGGGGAGTGGGTATGCGCGCCAAAAGTCCGGCGAAACAACCCCATGCACGCATTTCCCACTGGCGGCGGCCGCCGCCGACCAAAGCCTTCGAAACGCCGGATTTCCGGAGGTTCCGGCAAGCCCGCATGCGGAGACAGGCGCTCGGCAGGTAAGCCGGAGAGCGAAGTGAAGCTAGAGCGCATGGCGGGCGGGTGAGCGCACTCCGGATTGCCATTGCGGAAGTGGCGCGCGCTCCCCTTGATAGCGGAAGCGGATTGGGGTAAAAGGTGAACATTCCGCTCTTTCGCACGACTGCTGCCGGCGCTTTCCGCAGTCAAACGTGATCGCCGTCACGGGGAACATTTCCCTCCCGGTTCCGTTGGGATATGACGGACCAAAGCCGGGAGACATATCATGCCACGACACTTATCGAGAACGATTCTGGCCGCCTTTGCACTGGCCATGAGCGCGTCAGCAGGAAGCGCTGCGACCGCCATCCTGAAGGACGCCGACGGCAAGAGCGTCGGCACCGTGACGCTGGCCGAGACGCCGAACGGCGTGTTCCTCGACGCTGAACTGACCGGTCTGCCGTCTGGGGAGCACGGTTTCCACGTTCACACGACGGGCAAGTGCGATCCGGATTTCGGCGCAGCAGGCGGACACCTTCAGGGCGACAGCGATGTGCATGGGTTCATCGTTGCTGACGGACCCCACGCCGGTGACATGCCCAATATCCACGTGCCGGAGAGCGGCTCGCTGCGGTTCGAGGTCTTCGCCCCAGCCTTGAGTTTCGAGACTGGTAGTGGCGCACTGTTCGACGGAGATGGCGCGGCGATCGTGATCCATGCCGGCGCGGACGACTATGCCAGCCAGCCGGCCGGCGATGCCGGCAATCGCATAGCCTGCGGCGTGATCGAGCGGTAGACCAAACCTCCCACGGCGGGCCGCGCCGGCCGAATGGTTAACGCGTATTAACCCTGCCTTAACCGGCCGGCGTTTCGATGGTGCCGGAATTGCGGTATTCGCGCGGGATTGCGCAGAGCCCTACGAAAAAGCCGAGGGCGAAAAACCGAGGGGAGGCCCGATGTTCGGCAAGAGAAAGGTCGCGCCGCTTCCGGCGGCATCGTTCGATGGCGAGGGAGATGGCGGATCACCCGTTACTGATTTTGCCACCGAGAGCGCCGATCCTGGCCAGGTGATCGTGCGACGTTCGGCCCTGGACGCGGTGCGCGCCGATCCCGGCGCCTACGATCTTGTCGGCGCCGTCGTCGATTTCGTCAACGCCATGTTCGAGCACGGCTGCTACCGGCGAGACGAGATCTCGCAAAAGGCTCTGGGAGCCTACCACGCCGACTATTACCTGGCGCAGGTCAACAATGGCGGCCACAGCCAGTTCATCCGCAATTGCGGTCGCAACGCGCCGTTCGTCTGGGCAGACGCAAGCGCCGGCCTGGAGGCGATGGGCGCGTCGGACCAGGCCGGTCTGCTTGACCGGATGATCACCTGGGCGGAGGCCAATCCGGAAAAGGTGGCCCGCCAGACCGGCTTCAACGGCGGACGGGCCGCCGAACTCGACGAACTGGACACGGCGTTCTACGCGGCGGAAAAGGTCGCGCCGATGATCCGGCGGTCGACGGCCTGGATATTCGGCTGGCCGGAACTGCGGGCGGTCGACGATGGCGACTACGAGCAGGCCATGAACCATATGGCCTTCCTCAATCCGACGCGCGGCGAACGCCTGATCGCAAAACGCGTCGGCTCGTTCGAGCACCAGATCAACAGCTGGCTTCATGCCGCCATCGGCATGGCGGCGACCGCCGCTCCCGAGACAGAGGTTCGCCTTCATATCGGCGGTGGCGCGATGATGGATGTCGAAGGAGAACAAACGATGGTCTGGAGCCTGCAGACCAACCGGGGCCGCCGCTTCGCACAGGTGAGCGAGGAGGGCGCGCGCCTGTTCGAATGCGTCGAGGCGAACAATCCGCCGATGCCGAAGATCGGCGATGCCGAGGGCATGATCGAAGCCATGAAGGACGGGCGGCTGGAACGATTCCGCCCGCCGCTTGTCGGCCCCTGCCTGAGCCATGTCGAGGCCGACCGGATCGCTGAGGCGATCCAGTACGGCAACCGATTCCACGCCGCCGCCGCGTTCGACCTGATGCTGCGCAAGATCGGCAACGAGAACGAGGTCGTGCCGGTGTCGGCCGTCGCCGCCAGCCGCGACGATGACGGCGCGGTGACGGTAAAGTGGATACTCGCTACCGCGAGCGAGCCGTTCATCGCGCTGACCACGGAGCGCGGTGCGAAGCTGATGAGAGCGGGCGAGACGATGCCGACGGTGAGCCTCGATGCCGACGATATTGCCGAGCATGCCGAGGCCTACGCGGGCTGAGGCCGACGAGCGGGAAAATCGCCGGTTGCGCCGCCTCGAGGCCGCCTTTCCCCTACAGGCTCTTTTCGCCGCCGGTTTTTCGCGTGCTCCGCACCGCGGCCCAGATCAGCGGTGCGCCCGTGATCAGGCCCAGCAGCAGCACCAGCCACATCGCCGCGCCCATTTCGCCGGCGGCGACTTCGCCGCCGAAATGGGCAAGCAGAAAACTGGCAGGGATGACGCCGGCCAGCGTGGCCAAGGCAAACCGCCACATATGCAGGCAACTGAGGCCGGCTGCATAGCTGATCATGTCAAATGAAACAAACGGCATCAGCCGGCTGGCGAAAATGATCGCCGTCAGCATGTTCTGTGACCCGAACAGGCCGGCATCGAGACGGTCGCCGAACCAGCGCTCCAGCACGTCGCGTCCGAGAATGCGTGCGAGTGCGAATGCGATCAGTGCGCCCGCCTCGGCGCCGATGACGACCTGGATCGTTCCCCAGGTATGACCATAGGCCGCGCCGGCGGCGAGCGCGATCGGCGCGCTGGGAACCGGGCTTGCAACTACAGCAACGGTCATCATTCCGATGATGACCATCGGACCCCAGAAACCGGCCCGCGCCACGATCGCCTCGACATTTTCCCGGCTGACCGCCTCGACGAGACCGGCAAAATAGGAAGGATTCCAGAGCCAGATCGCGGCTGCCGCCAGTCCGGTTGCGGCGAGCAAGAGCAGGATGAAGGTCCGCGCCGTCAAATCACGCCGCCTCGACGGCCTCCGCGAGCATCGCACGCACCTCGCCGGCCACGAGCTTCAATTCGTCGTTATCGATGGCCTGCATCGATGCGACGGGATCGATCGCGCTGATCTCCACGCCCCCGTCGACGGCGCGCAGGATCACATTGCACGGCAGCATTGCGCCGACGCGGGGCTCCATGCCGATCGCCTTGTAGGCCATGTTCGGGTTGCAGGCGCCGAGAATCCGGTAGGGATCCATATCCACGTCGATCTTCTTCTTCATCGTGGCCTTGACATCGATCTCTGTCAGGACGCCGAAACCGCTTTCGGCCAGCGCTGTGCGCACGCGCCCGTCGACAGCATCGAAATCGGCATCCTTGACGATCCGATTGATCGTGTAGCTCATATCCATCTCCATGTTTCCTGAATTCAGACGACAATTCGACAGCGCGGCAATCACGAACCGTGCTGCGATCAAGTATTCAATTTTTCATATAGGAACTGCGGGGGCGTTTCGCGATGCCCGGCGGCAAGATCGGACCGGAAAGGGGCGGGCCCGGTCGCCCAGGCGGCTACATCCGCCGCGGCATGCGGCCCGGACGGGTCTTGCGCAGCACCCGGCCGAACTTCGGGCCGCCCTTGGTCTCCAGCCAGCTGACCCAGCGGTCGAACAGGCCGATATGACGGCGGCCGAATATCATCATGTGCACCGCATAGCGGTTGCTGGCGACCAGCAGGAAGATGGAGATGAGGATCAGCGGGAAGCCGAGCGGGATCGGCGTGATGGAGAAGGCGAGCCCCACCAGCAGGAGCAGCAGTGCGACCAGCGTGGTCATCATCGCTTTGATGGCAATCATGGTCTAGCCGCGCTTGGATGTCGTGATACCGAAAAGCCGGTATTTGCCGCGTGACAGGCCGCAGGACAGAACTGCGGTGTTCCCGGCGGTATGGCGAGAACCCTGGCAGGCCGCGAACTCCGGTTGCCCGGTAGTGCGTTCAAGTGCGATTACGGCCATAAAATCTCCATCCCGAGCGCCGACCGGCCCAATGGCCGTTGGCTCTGCCCCGCCGCCCCGCGGGAGATTGCCAGAAAACGATAGCCTGGAAATCAGGCAATTTACCGACCTTATGTGGTGCCCCGCAACCGGCTTGTCGAGCCCCGGCGGCCCGGACATCGGCCGATCCGCGAAAATGCCGCGATTCGGGCGGAAAATCACTCCGGAACGCCGGCTTTCCGCAAACCTTCGATAAACATGTCCAGATAGGCGGGATCATTCACCGTGGTGACATTCCTGATCTC
>DATHRP010000540.1:0-6456 GCA_035465195.1 Afifellaceae bacterium
TCGCGGCGATGATCCGGGCGGCCGGCTTCACGCGCGTCGGCTACCGCAACCTGTCCGGCGGCATCGCCGCCATCCATTCCGGCTGGAAAATCTGAGATGGCGATGAGCGTTCCGTCAATCCGGCGTGCCCGGCAACCGGATCCCCGGAACAAGTCCGGGGATAACGAAAGTGGATGTGGCCGCGGCCGCGTTAATTCCCTCCGCCGCCCGCCCGGTGCATCGCACAGGAAACGGGCCCTCCATTGAGCGCGCTTGCCTCCTATTTCCGCCTTGCCCGGGCGGGGCTGACGCTGGCGCGCGCCGGGGCGACCGGGTTCGTCGATCCCGACGACCTGCCGGCGGGTCCGCGGCGGCTGGTCGGCCTGGGACGGCGCCTTGAGCCGCGGGGACTGGACGACACGGCGCGCGGCGAACGACTGTGCACCGCGCTCAACCGGCTCGGTCCCTCCTACATCAAGCTCGGACAGTTTCTGGCGACCCGGCCGGATATCGTCGGCATCGACATGGCGCGGGCGCTGTCGGCGCTGAAAGACGACATGCCGCCGTTTCCGACCGACGAGGCGAAGGCGATCGTCACCGCCAACCTGAACGATGCGGCGGCGGAACTGCTGGAGGATTTCTCCGAATCGGTCGCCGCCGCCTCGATCGCGCAGGTTCACAGAGCGCGGATCAGGATCCATGCCGAAGCGCCAGGAACGGCCGACGTTGCCGAAGCGGAAGACGGGAAGGAGCCTGCCGCCGATCTGCCGGCGGAGGGCCATGCCGGCGGGGAACCGGATGACGGAGACGAACGGTACCGCACCGTCGCCGTGAAGGTGCTGCGGCCCGACGCGCGCAGGCGCTTCCGGCGCGACCTCACCACATTCTATGCCGCCGCGCGGCTGATCGAGCGGGTCTCGCCGGAGGCGCGGCGGCTGAAGCCGGTCGCCGTGGTGGAGACGCTGGAACGCTCGGTGGTGCTGGAAATGGACCTCCGGTTGGAGGCTGCGGCACTTTCGGAGATGGCGGACAATACCGCCGGCGAGGAGGAATTCCGGGTGCCTGCCGTCGACTGGCGGCACACCGGCCGCGACGTTCTGGTGACGGAATGGATCGAAGGCATCAAGATGAAGGATCTCGCCGCCATCGACGCGGCCGGCCACGACCGGGAAAAGATCGCCGCGACCGTGGTGCAGTCGTTCCTGCGCCACGCGCTGCGCGACGGCTTCTTCCATGCCGACATGCACGAGGGCAACCTGTTCGTCGACCACGAGGGACGGCTGGTGGCCGTCGACCTGGGCATCATGGGCCGGCTCGGCCACAAGGAACGGCGCTTCCTGGCGGAGATCCTCTACGGCTTCATCCGCCGCGACTACCAGCGCATCGCCGAGGTGCATTTCGAGGCGGGCTATGTGCCGGCCAACCATGCGGTGGAGGATTTCGCGCAGGCGCTCAGGGCGATCGGCGAGCCGATCCACGGCCAGCGCGCCAGCGACATTTCCATGGCGCGTCTGCTCGGCCTGCTGTTCGAGATCACCGACATCTTCGACATGGAGACGCGGCCGGAGCTGATCATGCTGCAGAAGACCATGGTCGTGGTCGAGGGCGTGGCGCGCCAGCTCGACCCGGACTTCGACATGTGGACGGCGGCCGAGCCGGTGGTCAGCCAGTGGATGAGCCGGCATGTCGGCCCGGCCGGGCAGCTGGAGAAGGCGGCGCAGGGCCTTTCGGCGATCGGCCGGCTGGCCGGGCAGTTGCCAGAACTGGCGAGCCGGGCGGAGCGGCTTTCGACGGAGCTCGACCGGATGAGCGGCGAAGGACTGCGGCTCGACCAGGAGACGATCCGCGCCGTGGCGAAGGCGGAAAGCCGCTACAATCGCGGCGAGCGGGTGGCGCTCTGGCTGATCGCGGTTTCCGTCGCGCTTATCGCCGGATCGCTGGTTCTGCTATAGGATCGCGCCATGAACGCCGTTTCGCACACACTCCAGGGCCGGCGGATCCTGCTGATCATCGGCGGCGGCATCGCCGCCTACAAGGTGCTGGAGCTGATCCGTCGCCTGAAGGAGCGCGGCGCAGCCGTGCGCGCGGTGATGAGCGGCGCGGCGAAGCATTTCGTCACACCGCTGTCGGTCGGCGCGCTGACCGGCGAGAAGGTCTATTCCGACCTGTTCGACCTCAACGACGAGCACGATATCGGCCATATCCGGCTGTCGCGCGAGGCCGACCTTCTGGTCGTCGCGCCGGCGACCGCCGACCTGCTGGCGAAGATGGCGAACGGGCTTGCCGTCGACCTCGCCTCCACCGTGCTGATGGCGACCGACAAGCCGGTGCTCACGGCGCCGGCGATGAACCCGTTCATGTGGAGCCACCCGGCGACGCAGCGCAACGTGGCGCGGCTTGCCGAAGACGGCATCGCCTTCGTCGGCCCGGAAGCCGGCGAGATGGCGGAAAGCGGCGAGGCCGGCGTCGGACGCATGGCGGAGCCGATGACGATCCTCGCGGCGATCGAGGCGCATTTCGCCAACCCGTCAGGGCCGCTGGCGGGCCGGCACGTGATCGTCACGTCCGGGCCGACACACGAGCCGATCGACCCGGTGCGCTATATCGCCAACCGTTCCTCCGGCCGCCAGGGCCACGCAATCGCCGAGGCCTGCGCCCGCGCCGGCGCGACGGTGACGCTGGTGAGCGGACCGGTGGAGATCGCGCCTCCGGCCGGCGTGAAGACGATTGCCGTGGAAAGCGCGCGGCAGATGATGGAAGCGGTGGAGGCGGCGCTGCCCGCCGATATCGCGGTGATGGCGGCGGCGGTCGCCGACTGGCGCGTCGCGGAAGGCAACAGCCACAAGATCAAGAAGGAAGGCGGCGGGCCGCCGAAGCTCGACCTGGTGGAGAACCCTGACATCCTCGCCACCGTCTCCCGACACGACAGGCGCCCGGCGCTGGTGATCGGCTTTGCGGCGGAGACCCGTTCCGTTACCGAAAATGCCAGCGCCAAGCTGGACCGGAAGGGCTGCGACTGGATCGTCGCCAACGACGTGTCGCCCGAGACCGGCATCATGGGCGGGGCGAACAACCGGGTACACCTGATCAGCAAGGGCGGTATCGAGGACTGGCCGGACATGCCGAAGGAAGAGGTCGCCGAACGCCTGGCGGAGAAAGCGGCCGCCTTCCTGAAGGACAAGGGCGCGTGAGCGAGGTCGCCGTCCGCTTTCTCGTGCTGCCGCACGGCGACGGACTTGAGCCGCCGGCTTACGAGAGTGCTGCGGCGGCGGGCATGGACCTGCGCGCCGCGATCGACCCGGAGACACCGCTTGTCATCGGGCCCGGCGCGCGGGCGCTGGTGCCGACGGGACTGGCGATCGCGCTCTCCAAAGGTTTCGAGGCGCAGGTGAGGCCGCGCTCGGGGCTCGCCGCCCGGCACGGCGTCACCGTGCTCAACAGCCCCGGCACCGTCGACGCCGATTATCGCGGCGAGGTGAAGGTGATCCTGATCAATCATGGCGACAGCCCGTTCGTCATCGAGCGCGGCATGCGGATCGCGCAGATGGTGATCGCACCGGTGACGCGCGCGGCGATGATCGCGGTGGAGAGCCTCGACGAAACGGAACGCGGCGGCGGCGGGTTCGGCTCGACGGGCGTCTAGAACCGCGCCAAGCCATGCCGCGGACCGGCCATCCTGCAGGCAGCATCTTTTCCCTGCGTACGTTTTGCCGATAAGATTTTTCTCGCGGTCTGACCTTTGGCGCGGCTAATGTCCGCCACCGAATTCCAAAGCCGGCGCACCGAGAAGAAAACGCCGACCGAACAGAACGGAGCATCCCATGACCACCAAACGATCCACCAAAGGCCGCGGCAAGATCTACGATTCCATCATCGACACGATCGGCGATACGCCACTTGTCCGGCTCGACAAGATCGCCAAGGCCAGGGGCTGCAAGGCCAACCTGCTCGGCAAGCTGGAATTCTTCAATCCGATCGCGAGCGTCAAGGACCGCATCGGCGTGTCGATGATCGAAGCATTGGAGGCCGACGGCAAGATCAGGCCGGGCGAGACGGTGCTGGTCGAGCCAACATCGGGCAATACCGGCATCGCGCTTGCCTTCGTCGCGGCGGCAAAGGGCTACCGGCTGATCCTTACCATGCCGGACACCATGTCGATCGAGCGCCGCAAGATGCTGCGCTTCCTCGGCGCCGAACTGGTCCTGTCTGAGGGCGCCAAGGGCGTGCGCGGCGCCATCGACAAGGCCGAGGAGGTCATCGCCGCCACACCCGGAGCGATCATGCCGCAGCAGTTCGAGAACCCGGCCAACCCGGCGATCCACCGTGCCACCACCGCGGAGGAGATCTGGAACGACACCGGGGGCAATATCGACGTCTTCGTTGCCGGCATAGGCACGGGCGGCACGATTACCGGCGTCGGCCAGGTGCTGAAATCGCGCAAACCGGACCTCCATGTCGTCGCCGTCGAACCGGCCGACAGCCCGATTCTTTCCGGCGGCGAACCCGGCCCGCACAAGATCCAGGGCATCGGTCCGAACTTCGTGCCTGGGATCCTCGACCGTGAAATCTTCGACGAAGTCGTCACGGCGACCAACGACGAGGCGTTCGAGTTTGCCCGGCAGGCGGCGCAGCTCGAAGGCGTGCCGGTCGGCATATCGTCGGGCGCGGCGATCTCGGCGGCGATCAAGGTCGGAAGCCGCGACGAGTTCGCCGGCAAGAACCTCGTCGTCATCATCCCGTCGTTCGCCGAACGTTACCTGTCGACGGCTTTGTTCGAGGGTCTGGACGCTTAGGATTTTCCGAAGTGCAACGCCGGATATCCGGGCCAGTCCCGGCCGACCGGCGCTGCGCGCTTAAAGGACCTTGTCCTTGAACCGGCAGATGTCGCTGACGACACAGACGGCGCAGTCGGGCTTGCGCGCCTTGCAGACATAGCGGCCGTGCAGGATCAGCCAGTGGTGGGCGTGCAGGCGGAAGCGGTCCGGCACGACCTTTTCCAGGAGAAACTCGACCTGCAGCGGGTCCTTGCCCGGCGCCAGGCCAGTGCGGTTGGCGACACGGAAGATGTGGGTGTCGACGGCGATCGTCGGCTGGCGGAAGGCGATGTTGAGCACCACGTTGGCGGTCTTGCGGCCGACGCCGGGGAGGCTCTCCAGCGCCGCGCGGTCCTGCGGGACCGCGCTGCCGTGCTCGCGCACCAGCATGTCGGAGAGCGCGATGACGTTCTTCGCCTTGTTGCGGTAGAGGCCGATGGTCTTGATGTAGTCGCGCAGCCTGTCCTCGCCGAGGGCGACCATCTTCTCCGGCGTGTCGGCGACCGCGAACAAGGGTCGCGTCGCCTTGTTGACGCCGACATCGGTGGCCTGGGCCGACAGCACGACGGCGACCAGAAGCGTGTAAGGATTGACGTATTCCAGTTCGCCCTTCGGCTCCGGCATCTTCGCCTGAAGCCGCTCGAAGAAGCTCTCGATCTCCGCCCGGCCCAGGCGCGAGCGGGCGGCCGGATTCTTCGCACGTTTTTTCGCGGGCGCTCCCTTGCTGGCGGGTTTGCTTACGGCCTTGCTGGCGGCATTCCTGGTGGCGGGCGGCATGGATATTCGCGATGGTTTTTTTTAGGACACGCCTATATTGAGTGCCTATGGACGCCAACGACAACCCGAAAACCGGCGAGCACACAGGCAATGTGATCTTCGCGGCGACGCTCAGGCCGTACCGCTCGCTGGGCACCGCCGGCTATGCGGTGGTGATGGGGTTCGTCGGCCTGACCTGCTTCATTTCAGGCCTGATGTTCTACGCGCTCGGCGCCTGGCCGATCGTCGGTTTCCTCGGGCTCGACGTGCTGCTGGTGTGGCTCGCCTTCAAGCTGAACTACCGCTCGGGCCGGGCCCGCGAGACCGTGTCGCTGTCACGCGACAGGCTGGTGATCCGCAAGGTCCAGCCGAACGGCCGGGCGAGCGAGATGCTGTTCAACCCCTACTGGGTGCGACTGGAAGTGAGCGAGGCCGACGAGGAAGGCGTGACGCGGATCGAGGTCCATTCGCGCGGCGAGGCGGTGCCGGTCGGCACATTCCTCAACCCCGGCGACCGGACGAGCTTCGCCCGGGCTTTCCGGGCGGCCCTGATGGAAGCAAAGTCGCCCGGGCTCTGAACCCGGGGAGCCTGATCAAGCCGTCCGGCTATTGCGGCCGTGACTGGCGGGCGCCGCCCTGTTCCCCGAAATTCTGTCCGAAGATCGCAGCCGCGCCGGCGAGGCCCGAACCGTCGCCGACGACGGTGTTGGGCACCAGCTTGCCGACGAGGGCGACCAGTTCCGGCTTGCGTTCCAGCGACACCAGCAGCTTCTCCAGCGCCTGCAGGAGGGCGACGCGGTCCTGGCCGAGCACTTCGGCCTGGGCGCGCTGGCCGCGGGCAAGCTCATCCAGATATTGCCGCTCGGCGCGGCCGAGCGCGGCGCGCTCTTCCTCGCGCTGGCGGGCG
>DATHRP010000541.1:0-6272 GCA_035465195.1 Afifellaceae bacterium
ATGCCCAGCCCGACGAACGAGAGCACGAACAGGGCGAGCGCCGAAAGGAACGGCTGCGCATCCCGGCGTCTTTCGATGCCGGTGAACAGGCCGTCGGCGGCGGCCAGCACGAGGAGAGGGACCGGCATGACCAGCAGGATGGCCGGCCACGCGAACCAGCGCTGCATGTAGACAGGGTCGAGGAACGGCGTCCACAGGCTGACCACGCCGATCAGCGCGAGCGTCGCCAGGCCGGTGATCCGCGCCGTCCGGTAGGCAAAATCCTGCAGGTTGTCCTCGGTTTTCCAGATCAGCCACGCCGCGCCGAGCAGGGTATAGCCGACGACCACCGCGAGCCCGGTCAGCAGGCTGAACGGCGTCAGCCAGTCCCACCAGCCGCCGGAATAGGCCCGGTCGCTCATCTCGACGCCCTGCACCAGGGCGCCGAGCGCAATGCCCTGGCAAAGTGCCGCCGTCAGCGAGCCTAGCGTGAACGCCCAGTCCCAGACCGGTTTCGCCCGCTGCGTTTTCCAGCGGAACTCGAAGGCGACGCCACGGAAGACCAGGCCGAGCAGCATGGCGGATATCGGCATGTAGAGCGCAGGCATGACGACGGCGAAGGCGAGGGGGAACGTCGCGAACAGTCCGCCGCCACCTAGCACCAGCCAGGTCTCGTTGCCGTCCCAGATCGGTGCCACGCTGTTCATCGCAGTGTCGCGCTCGCCCTCGTCGCGCAGGAACGGAAACAGGATGCCGATGCCGAGGTCGAACCCGTCGAGCACAACATAGGCGAGCACCGCGAAGGCAATGATGAAGGCCCAGACGAAGGGGAGATCGATAGCCATCATTCAGCCCCTCCGTCCGCGGCGGTCGCCGCGTCGATGCCGGCCGAAGGGGTGATGCCCGCGGCGCGGATCGGTTCGCCCTTCGGCACGCCGCGCTCGCCTGGTTCGGGCCGGTTGGACATCAGTCGCAGGATGTAGAACACGCCGGCGCCGAAGACCGCGAAATAGACGAGCGCGAACAGCGCCAGCGAAGTCGCCACCGCCGGCGCGTCGATCGGCGAGGCCGAATCCGCGGTGCGCAGCAGTCCGTAGACCGTGTAGGGCTGGCGGCCGGCTTCGGTTGTGATCCAGCCGGCAAGCACGGCGACGAAGCCGGACGGGCCCATCGCCAGGGCGGCGCGGTGCAGCCAGGCAGATTCGTACAGCACGCCGCGCCATCTTGCATAAAGCGACCAGAGGCCGAGGCCGGCCATGGCGAATCCGAGCCCGACCATGATCCGGAAACTCCAGAACAGGATAGCGGCGTTCGGCCGCTCATCGGCCGGCCAGTGCTTCAGACCCTTGACCTCGCCGTCCCAGTGATGGGTGAGGATAAGGCTGCCGAGCTTCGGGATCTGGACGGCGTAGCGGGTCTCCTCGGCCTTCATGTCCGGCATGCCGAAGAGGATCAGCGGTGCGCCCTTCCGGGTCTCGAAATGGCCTTCCATGGCGGCGATCTTGGCCGGCTGGTGTTCCAGCGTGTTGAGCCCGTGCATGTCGCCGGCGAGGATCTGCACCGGCGCGACAAGCGCCGCCATCCACATCGCCATCGAGAACATCAGCCGCGCGCTCTCGTTGCCGCGGTCGCGGATGAGGTGCCAGGCGCCGGTGGCGCCGACCACGAAGGCCGTCGTCAGGTAGGCCGCCAGCACCATGTGGACAAGCCGGTAGGGAAACGACGGATTGAAGATCACCGCCCACCAGTCCTCGACGACGAACTGGCCGGCCTCGTTGACGGCATGACCGGCTGGCGTCTGCATCCAGCTGTTGGCCGACAGGATCCAGAAAGCCGACAGTGCCGTGCCGAAGGCGACCATCAGGGTCGCGAAGAAGTGCGGTCCCTTGCCGACCCGGTTCATGCCGAACAGCATGACGCCGAGGAATCCCGCCTCCAGGAAGAAGGCGCTCAGCACCTCGTAACCCATAAGCGGTCCCAGCACCGGTCCTGTCTTGTCGGAGAAGACGCTCCAGTTGGTGCCGAACTGGTAGCTCATCACTATGCCGGAGACGACGCCCATCCCGAAGGCGATGGCGAAGATCTTCAGCCAGTAATGGTAGGTGTCGATGTAGATCGCGCGGCCGGTCTTCAGCCAGAGCGCCTCCAGAACGGCAAGATAGGACGCCAGGCCGATCGAGAAGGACGGAAAAACGATGTGAAAGGAAACCGTGAAGGCGAATTGCGCCCGGGCGAGGTCCAGAGCACTGAACATTCCGCCGACGGTTTCCATGATGATAGGCCCTTTTCGTCTCGTTGCCCGGCGGTCAGCCTGCGTGATGAGAGTGGGGCTTCCGCTTGCCCCCTGCCACCGAACATAAGGTCGCAACCGCAAGCGTCATCGTGCCGCGACGATCCGTTCCATGCAAATGCGGGCGACCGGGACGACAGGGCCGCCCCGGCGTGCGCTTACAGCTTGTTGACCGGAACCTTCAGGTAGTGATCGCCGTCGGATTCCGCGGGCGGCAGTTGTCCGGCCCGCATGTTCACCTGGATCGACGGGATGATCAGCTTCGGCATGTCGAGCGTGGCGTCGCGCTCCGTGCGCATCTTGACGAACTCGTCCTCGCCCTTGCCTTCGCCGACATGGATGTTGTTCGCCCGCTCTTCGGCCACGGTGGTTTCCCAGCGCACCTCGCGGCCGCCCGGCGCATAGTCATGGCACATGAACAGCCGCATCTCGTCCGGCAGCGAAAGAACCTTCTGGATCGAATGGTAGAGCATCCGCGCATCGCCGCCGGGGAAGTCGGCGCGGGCGGTGCCGCCGTCCGGCATGAAAAGCGTGTCGCCGACGAACGCCGCATCGCCGATGACATGGGTCATGCAGGCGGGCGTGTGGCCGGGCGTATGGATCGCGAAACCGGTCATCGAACCGATCTTGTACGTGTCGCCATCCTTGAACAGCCGGTCGAACTGGCTGCCGTCGCGTTGGAACTCGGTTCCCTCGTTGAAGATCTTGCCGAACGTGTCCTGGACGATCGTGATGTTCTCGCCGATACCGATCTTGCCGCCGAGCTTCTCCTGGATGTACGGAGCAGCGGACAGATGGTCGGCGTGGACATGGGTCTCCAGCAGCCATTCCACCTCAAGGCCGTTCGACCTGACGTATTCGATGATCTCGTCGGCATGGTCGAAGGTGATGCGGCCGGCCGCATAGTCGATATCCATCACCGAATCGACGACGGCGCAGGCGTTCGACGCCGGATCCTTGACCACGTAGCTGATCGTCGCGGTGGTCGTGTCGTAGAAGCCCTTGATTTCCGGCTTGATGGACATGTTGACGGGATAGTCGGACATTTCAACCTCCATTGACGAGGATTTGGTCGTTGGTAGCTCTCCGGCCGGCGGCCGGCTCAGAGCGTGATGGCGAGCGCAGCCGCGACGGCGACGGTGCCCCAGGCCAGTGTATTCACGAACATCCGCAGGACCATCCGGTGATCGCTGCTTTCCGGCAGGCCGGCCAGATCGCAGGCCAGGTCGCCGGGCAGAAGGAGGAATCGCATGATGTACCTTTCATATTCGATAAACCGAATATGTATTGAGGCTAGATAGGTGATGCGCGCCGCATGTGCAAGCGGATATTCGGCCCGCCTTCTGGCAAGCTCCTGCGCCACACGGTTCTCGAGCGCTCGGATTTCGGCGACCAGGCTTGTCAGATCGTTGCTCATCCTTGGTTTCCTTGCGCAGTTGTGATCGTCGGGCTGACGGACGAAACCGCATTGGACGCTCTGGCGCAACAGCGGAAGCCGGGCGCAGGTCAGGGTCTTGCCGTGATCCGCGGATTGACGGCGGTCAAGGCTTCGGATGCCACGCAATGGTTCAAAAGCAGGCGCCGCGCACGTCGCCCCGTGGACAGACGGTGCGCCGGTGCGCGGGCTGGAGGAGGCGTCAGGCACAGGGAGGTTTGTCGATGACAACGGAAAGACGGGAACTGGACTTTGCCGCGGCGCTGCTCGATCCGGCCGCGGCCTATCTCACGCCGCAGCAGGTGGTCGAAGATGCGCGGCTTACCCGCGAACAGAAGATCGAGGTGCTGCGCCGCTGGGAGTATGACGAGGCGGAGCGGCGCGTTGCCGAAGAAGAGGGCATGCCGGCCGGCCGCGCCGGCGACGAAGGCGACCTGCTGAGGCAGATCGTGCTCGCGCTCGACGCGCTGTCCGACGGTGTCGATCTCGACCGCACGCCGCCGACCAAGCAGGGCGGCATTCCCCGCCGGACCCGCTCCTGAAGGCCTCAGTCCGCGGCGATGTTGTGCACGTCGCGGGTTTCCGCTTCGACGACCTTCGTGGCGTTACCGACGAAATTGGCGCCGATATGGGCCAGCGTCTCGGCTTCCTCGAAATAATGGTTGACCGCTGTCTTGAAATAGGCGGAGCAGACGTCGAACATCTCCTCTCCGCTCCGGCATTTCACGAGTTCCGCGGGCACGACCATGTCTTCCCTGAACCTCTTGCCGGCGAACTGCAGCAGCTCGGAATTCAGCGCGCTCATCGTCTCCGTCCAGCGCCTGCCGATATCCGAAGCGGCGTTCATCGCCGTGTAATTGATCTCGGCCATGTCGCTCATGTCGATCGGTGCTGTGAACTGTGTGCTTTCGCCGTTCGTCCCGGGCTTTTTCGATTTTGTCGTGGCGGCCATGTTCCTCTCCTCGTAACCTGGAACCGGAAAACGCAACCTTAGGCTGCAAGCATGGCATTGCATTGACCGGCGTCAACGAAGGGGCCGGATTCGTTGCCACGGGCCGTTTGACGTGAATCAAGGCGGCTGTGCGGGCGACGGATAGGTCTTGGGCAACGGGCCGGACACGGCCGCAGACAGAGGTTTCAACCGACATGACATACAGGACGATGATGATTTACCTGGGCAACGAGGATCAAGCATCCAGGCTGGTCGACGTCGCCCGCATGATGGCCGCGCCGGGCGCGCATATTGTCGGTTTCCACGCCATTCCCGGAGTCGAGGTCTATCCGGGCATCAGCTATCCGGTCGACCCGCGCGTCTTCACCGACCTGGCCAACGCCTACCAGGAAACCGCGGAAGCCTGCCGCAAGGCGTTCGCTGCGGCGACGGACGGTCAGGATTTCGTCGCCGAATGGCGTTGCTCGGAAGCCGGCGGCCGCCCGGTCGCCGAGGTGACAACCGAAAATGCCCGCCTGGCGGACGTCGTGATCTGCAGCCAGCCGGATCCGGAGAAGGACGACTATTCCACCATCGTCGTCGAGCAGCTGATCCTGGAAAGTGGCCGCCCGGTGCTGATCGTGCCGAACTCGGCCAACATCAAGTCGATCGGAGACGTTCCGGTGGTCGCCTGGAACGGCAGCAAGGAATCCAGCCGGGCCACCTTCGACGCGCTGCCGCTTCTGGCGGGCGCGAAGCTTGCCACGCTTCTCGAAGTGTCCTCGCACGCCGATTCCGGCCGCAAGGAGGAGATGATGGCCGGCGACATGGCTACAACGCTCGATCGCCATGGCATCAAGTGCGAAGTCAGCCGCACGGTGGCGACCGATATCGGCGTCGGCGACGAGATCCTCTCCCGTCTCGCCGACAAGGGCGCCGACCTGCTCGTCATGGGCGGCTACGGCCATTCGCGGATGCGCGAATTCGTCCTCGGCGGCGCGACGCGCCACATCCTGCATCACATGACCGTGCCGGTGCTGATGTCGCACTGATCGGCCCGGCCGGGGCAGCCCGGCCGCCAACGGTTCAAGCGCCGGATCCCGGGGGGTCCGGCGTCTTCATTTTCTTTTGTCCTTTGTGGGGGGTGTGGGGGAAATTCCTCTTGGCCGATCGGCCGGTCCTAGGCCATCTGAGTGCCGTCCGGCACGAGATAGAGCTTTGGCGGCCCGCCGGCACTGCGCGTCCAGTAGATGGCCTCCAGCAGGTTTGCCAGGTCCTCCGCGTTCAACACATGTGCAGCGAGCGGCAGGATCGTCAGCCGCTGCCAGGCGAGGTAGCGCCGGTAAGACTGGAAGAAGCCGCGCAGCATGTAGCCCGTGGCGTCCGGATTGCCGACACGCTGCTGGTCGACCAGCGTCTCCAGCATGTCCGCCAGCTCAAGCGCATAGTCCTCGTCGTCCACCTGGCAGTTCTGCATCATCACGGCGATCCCGTTTATGCCGGACGATTGCGGCGCACGCCGCTCCAGTATCGGGAAAAGACAGTCGCGCTCGTCGCGGTGGTAGGCCGGCACCTTGTGGCGCAGGAACCGTGTCGCCGACAGGACTGCAGTCCCGTCGACGCTGTTCGGCAGGGAG
>DATHRP010000542.1:0-6280 GCA_035465195.1 Afifellaceae bacterium
GCATGCAACGGCCAAAGTGAGCAACAGAAGAGCGCCTGCTCGCTGGACATACCGGCAATACAGGTGAGCCCCGGTTCGCGGCGTTCTACCGGGCGCCGCGGTTCAGGGCAACAGGTCTGAGCTTCAAAGGCATGGAATCAGGCCCGGATAAACCGTATTCCATCGATTCCGCCCGGCGAAGGCGCTTATCGTCGCCCTCTGGCGACCTAGCGCCGCACATCGGTCGTGATGCTCACCCAGGCCCTGGGGTCGGATTGCGATTGGCGGGAGAAATACACATACGGCGTACGTGACCAAAGGCTGATTCGCCCGGTGATATTGTCGAGAATGTAATCGCCCTTGTCGGTGACCACGGTCAGAACGGCATGCCCGTCTCCATTGCGGTCCCGCACCACCGTCATCAGGAGTGCCGAAGACGGCCAGCCCAGTGCGATCAGGCGCTGGCGTTTCAGCAGTGCGAAATCCTCGCAATCGCCTTTACGATCAGGCAATTGCCAGACATCCTTGTGGCCGAAGTTCATCAGATCGCTGACCTCGCGAACCGACCGGTTGACCTGGCCGTTGACCTTCTGGAGCTCGCTCCAGCGTGCCGAGTTGAGCACGATCTTGCCGTTGCCGCGACTGGAGCGTCTGGCGCATTCGCCCGGCTGCCTGCTGCAGAACGTGTAGAATGCAGCAGGCGCCCTGGTCGCCTTGCCGATATTCATCCAGGGACCGCGCGCCTGCGCCGGCGTGACGTCGACGCCTGAGACAATGACAAGAGCAACGATCGAAGAAACTGCGAACCGGACCATCTGCGCACTCCTCACCGAGCAAGCCGGATCTTCGGCGCGGGACGGTTAACGCACGGTCATGGCGAAGCAGATTCCCGCCACCGGAAGTCATCGATAGCGGCGGAATTCCGCACTTCCTGAGATTAACCTTAAGATAGTGCTGAGCCCGTTGGGCAGATCTGAACGAGACTGTCAGTCCTGATTTAACAAATCGTCGGGATCGACGAGCGGAAGGATTTCCTTCTCGACCTGGGAGATCATCTTCAGGTCTTCCGGCCGGTTTTTGGCAAGTACCCTGCGATATTGCACACCGGTCTGGAAGTTGGGACCGAACTTGGCGCAGATGGCGATATTCTTCGAAATCCGGGTCACATCGCGCCAAAGGATTTCGAAGATCGTCTGCGGCACGTGGCTGATCTCGCGCCCCCCGGCCTGGTCGAAGTGAAATCGGTCCCACTCCGGCTCGTTCGAACGCACCTGCTGGGCGAAAACGTCCGAAACGCGCTTGCCGTGCATCTTCAGTTTCGATGGTGCCGACTGTGGGTCGTGAACTTCTTCGCCAACTGCGGCGAGGTAGGCATAGACATGCTTGATCGACTGGCAGGACCGCCCGACATCGCTATCGTCGCCGCTGTAATCCTGGCGGAAATCAATCTGAAAGATGCCCTGGTTCCGCTTGCCATGACATTTCGCATCGGCGATCAGCGGCAATTCGATGCCCGGACGTGCCCAAAGGTTGGCGATCGCCTCGAAACGGGTCGCATCCCAGATATCGAGAACCGAATCCTCCTTACGCCGTACGGCCGGAAGTGTCAGATGAAGGGTCTTGACCCGGTCGAGATACCGGTCCTTGCGGGATTTGATCTTGTTGGCAAAGGCAGGCGCTTCCATCAGTCGTCCGATGGTCGAACGAGTCTCGATCTCCTTCGGCTTCCTCTTCAGAAAATTAAGCATCTGCACTCGCAACCAGGATGGGCAAACCCGGGAGGTTCGCTTGTCGTCTTTGCAAACGAATGATGTTACGCAAGACCCGATTGCCGGCAATCGTAAGCCATATTGGTATATGCAAGGTTAGCGGCCGCGGTCACTTTTTACCATCGGGTTACACGGTAAATGCCCGGTAACGCTGGGTGTTTCGGACGGATATACTAACGCACGATCGTGATCCGCTCGGCCGCCCGGGTAATGGCGGTGTAGAGCCAGCGCTCGCGATGTTCCTGGAAGGCGAAGCTTTCGTCGAACAGCACTACATGGTCCCATTGCGAGCCTTGCGCCTTGTGGACGGTGAGTACGTATCCGTAGTCGAAATCGTCGAAACGGCGTTTGACGGCCCATCCCGGGTCGCTGCCGGGATCCTCGAACGCCGCCTTCAGCACCCGGATTCGGGCGGCCGAGCCGGCCACGCCGTCAGCCGGCTTTATGAGCATCTGAACGCCCGGCCCCTTAGGTTTGCCGACCGATTGCACGGTCCAGAGACTACCGTTCAGCAGACCCTTGGCATTGTCGTTGCGCAGGCAGACAAGCCGATCGCCTGCGGCCGGTAGCAGTCCGTCGAAACCGCTCAGCGTGCGCAGCCGCTGGTTATAAAGCCGCCGAGTCCGATTTCGCCCAACCAGCACCTGTTCCGCATCGAGCACTTCCGCCTGGTCGACACTGTTTCTGTCGATCACCTTGCTGTCGCCGTAGACGCCATAATCGATGCCCTCGCCCTCGCGCACCCGCATCGCCAGGTCGATGATCGGATTGTCGCGCGCCTGGCGGTGGACCTCCGACAGCAGCACGTCCGGCTCGGCCTCGGTGAAAAAGCCGCCGCCGGAGACAGGAGGAAGCTGGCCGGGATCGCCGAGCACGAGGATCGGGGTGCCGAACGACATCAGGTCCCGGCCGAGCGCCTCGTCGACCATGGAGCATTCATCGATGATGACCAGAGACGCCTTGGCGACCGGGCTCGCCCGGTTGAGCGAAAAGGCCGGCGAGACGATCGTTTCACCGGTCTCCTCGTTTTCGGTGGTCTCCTCGCCGCGCGGCCGGTAGATCAGCGAATGGATGGTGCGGGCGCTCTCCGCGCCCTTCGTGCGCAGCACCTGCGCCGCCTTGCCGGTGAAGGCGGCGAACAGAACCTCGCCATCGACCCCTTCCGCCAGATGCTGGGCAAGCGTCGTCTTGCCGGTCCCGGCATAGCCGAACAGCCGGAAGACCTGCCGGTCCGCGTTCTTCAGCCAAGCGGAGACGGCGGCCAACGCATCGTCCTGTTGCGGCGAGAATTTCATGCAGCGAAAGCCCGTGGGAGTGAGTCGCCCAGCAAGCCTAGATCATTCGCCGCCGGCTTTCATGGAGAAACGTGAACAAACCGGGAAATCAAAGAGGCCGTTCACTCCGCGCCCATGCCCTCCGGCCCGCGATTCAGCGCGGCGACGCCGGTGCGGCACACCTCGGTCAGGCCGAGCGGGCCCATGATTGCGATGAACTGCTCGATCTTCGACGTCCGTCCCGTGATCTCGAAAGTGAAGTGCTCCGTCGTCGCGTCGATCACCTGGGCCCGGAAGGCATCGGCGAGCCTGAGCGCTTCGACGCGCTTGTCGCCTTCGCCGCGCACCTTGACCAGCGCAATCTCACGCTCCAGCGGTTTGTCCTGGTTGCGCTGGCGGGCGACAATGGTGAGATCGGTGACGCGATGGATCGGCACCATGCGTTCGAGCTGGTTCTTGATCTGCTCCAGCACGGCGCGTGTGCCTGTGGTCACGATGGTGATCCGCGAAAGATGCTTTTCGTGCTCGGTTTCCGAGACCGTCAGGCTTTCGATGTTGTAACCGCGGCCCGAGAACAGGCCGATGACCCGGGCAAGGACGCCGGGCTCGTTGTCGACCAGCACCGAAAGCGTATGGGTTTCCTCCGGATCGTGCCGGTCTTCGATGAAGTAGGCAGAGGCCGGCGGTTGCACCGGCGGTTGGCCTGTAAGGGTGTCGGAATCGCTCATCTGTCCTGTCCTGAAACGGTTCGCCGCACCCGATGCCGGATGCGGCGATTTCTGTCCTTTGTCAAACCAGCGCCTTGCCTTCCGTGCCTATTGCCGAGGCGACGGCCTCGTCATTGGCTTCGGAGGGAAGGAGCATCTCGTTGTGCGCCTTGCCGGAGGGAATCATCGGGAAGCAATTCTCCAGATTCGCCACCCGGCAATCGAAGATCACCGGCCGGTCGACGGAAATCATCTCCTCGATGGCATCGTCGAGTTCGTGCGGCTTCTCCGCCCGGATACCGACGCCGCCATAGGCTTCCGCGAGCTTTACGAAATCGGGCAGCGATTCCATGTAGCTTTCCGACAGCCGGTTGCCGTGCAGCAATTGCTGCCACTGGCGCACCATGCCCATGTACTGGTTGTTGAGCACGAAGATCTTGATCGGCAGCCGGTACTGAACCGCCGTCGAGATTTCCTGCATCGTCATCAGCACCGATGCGTCGCCGGCAATGTCGATGACCAGCGAATCCGGGTGCGCCACTTGCACGCCCATCGCCGACGGCAGGCCGTATCCCATCGTGCCGAGGCCGCCAGATGTCATCCACCGGTTCGGCTCCTCGAAGCCGTAGAACTGGGCCGCCCACATCTGGTGCTGGCCGACTTCGGTCGTGATGAAGGTATCGCGGTCCTTGGTCATCTCGTAGAGCCGCTGGATCGCATATTGCGGCATGATGACGTCTTCGTTCGGCCGATAGGCCAGCGAATTGCGGGCACGCCACTTGCGGATGCTCGCCCACCAGTCGTCGATCGGCGTCTGGTGCGATTCCGACCGCCACAGCCGCAGCATGTCCTCCAGCACGTGGCCGACATCGCCGATGATCGGAACATCGACATGGATGTTCTTGTTGATCGACGACGGGTCGATGTCGATGTGGATCTTGCGCGAACCGGGCGAGAATGCATCGGTGCGACCGGTGATCCTGTCATCGAACCGCGCGCCGATGCACACCATGACATCGCAATCATGCATGGCCATGTTGGCCTCGTAAGTGCCATGCATACCCAGCATGCCGAGCCAGTTGTCGCCCGACGCCGGGTAGCAGCCGAGCCCCATCAGCGTCGAAGTGATCGGAAAATTGGTCACCGAGACCAGTTCGCGCAGCAGCTGGCTCGCTTCCGGGCCGGAATTGACAACACCGCCACCGGTGTAGAGGACCGGCCGCTTCGCCTGGGCTATCATCTGGACCGCGGTACGGATGGCATCCATGTCGCCCTTGACCTGCGGGGCATAACTCTTGTGCCTGACCGTCTTTGCGACGGAATAGGTGCCGGTGGCGAACTGGATATCCTTCGGGATGTCGACGACGACCGGCCCCGGACGGCCCGACATGGCGACGTAGAAGGCCTCGTGCAGGATCCGCGGCAGATCGTTGACGTCCTTCACCAGCCAGTTGTGCTTGGTGCACGGCCGGGTAATGCCGACGGTATCGCATTCCTGGAACGCATCGTTGCCGATCAGGTGCGTCGGCACCTGTCCGGTGATGCAGACCAGCGGGATGGAATCCATCATGGCGTCTGTCAGCGGCGTGACCATATTGGTGGCACCTGGCCCAGATGTCACCAGCACCACGCCGGGCTTGCCCGTGGAGCGCGCATAGCCCTCCGCGGCATGACCGGCGCCCTGCTCGTGGCGGACGAGAATGTGCTTGATCGTGTCCTGCTGGAACAATTCGTCATAGATGGGAAGGACGGCACCGCCGGGATAGCCGAACAGATGTTCGACGCCCTGGTCCGCCAGCGCCCTGATCACCATCTCTGCGCCGGTCATTTCCTGCGATCCGGCCTGTTGTCCTGACATCGTTTCACTCCTGCCCGTTGCGGATCCGTCTGCCTGAAGCGGCCTGCCGTGCTGGATTAGACATTCCGCTTCCGTTAAGCCAATAAAAAAGGGCCCCTCAGGGACCCTTGTACGCGCACCTCCGTTCGCGGCAACCCTACATGGCTGCCCCGGCGGTGCGCGTTCCTACTACGAGAATGATCTTGCTCATGTCGCCGCTTTTATGATCTCGTTAGCCCTACGTCAACCCACAACGTCCAGCGAGGCAGCTGCCGGCCTGCCCTGAACCGGAGGAACCATGTCCGTCGCCGATGTCCACCAGTTGCGCAACGACCCCGACTGGGAAGCGCGAACCGACCTTGCCGCGATCTTCCGCTGGACGGCCCGGCTCAACATGCACGAGGCCGTCGCCAACCATTTTTCGCTCGCCGTTTCCGATGACGGCAGCCGGTTCCTGGTCAACCCGCACGGCCGGCATTTCTCACGCATTTCCGCCAGCGACCTGCTCCTCGTTGACGCCAACGACGCGGACACCATGAACCGGCCGGACGCGCCGGAGCCGACCGCATGGTTCATCCACGGCGCCATCCACCGCAACGTTCCGCATGCTCGCTGCGCCCTGCACGTCCATTCGAAATATGCCACCGTGCTGGCCACCCTGCAGGACCCGATCATCCCGCCGATCGACCAGAACACGATGCGGTTCTACAACAG
>DATHRP010000543.1:0-2027 GCA_035465195.1 Afifellaceae bacterium
CACCGTATCCTCGTACCATGTGCGCCCGTCGCGCTCGATCAGCGCGATGGAGGCGGACGGGCCCCAGGTGCCGGCGGTGTAGGTGTTCGGCGCCTTGCCGGAGCGCTGCCAGGCGGCGAGGATCGGGTCGATCCAGGACCAGGCGGCGACCACCTCGTCGCGGCGCATGAACAGGGTCTGGTTGCCGCGGATCACGTCGAGGAGCAACCGCTCGTAGGCGTCCGGGTGGCGGTCTTCGAAGGTCTCCGAGAAGCTCATGTCGAGCGGTACGTACTGCAGCTGCATGCCGCCCGGCCCGGGATCCTTGATCATGATCCACTGCTTGACGCCCTCGTCGGGCTGGAGGCGAAGCACCAGCCGGTTGGAATGCAGGGTTCCGGAGTCCTTCGGGAAGATCGAGTGCGGCACCGGCTTGAAGGCGATGACGATCTCCGAAACCCGGTCGGACAGGCGCTTTCCGGTGCGCAGGTAGAAGGGCACGCCGGCCCAGCGCCAGTTGCCGATCTCCGCCTTCAGGGCGACGAAGGTCTCCGTGGTGCTTTCGCCGTTGCCGAGTTCCTCCAGGTAGGATTTCACCGCGTCGCCTTCGGTGGCGCCGGCCTTGTACTGGCCGCGGACGGTGAGCTGGTCGACATTCTCGTCGTCGATCGGCACCAAAGACTTGAGAACCTTCAGCTTTTCGTCGCGGATCGAATCGGCGTCGAAGGATTCCGGCGGCTCCATGGCGACAAGACACAAAAGCTGCAACATGTGATTTTGCACCATGTCGCGCAGCGCGCCGGCGGTATCGTAATAGCCGCCGCGGGTGCCGACCCCAATGGTTTCCGCCACGGTAATCTGGACATGGTCGATATGCGCCGAGTTCCAGAGCGGCTCGTAGAGCGCGTTGCCGAAGCGCAGCACCATCAGGTTCTGCACGGTCTCCTTGCCGAGATAATGGTCGATGCGGAAGATCTGCTCTTCCGCGAACACCTTGCCGATGGCGTCGTTGAGCGCCCTGGCCGACGCCAGGTCGGTGCCGATCGGCTTTTCGACGACCAGCCGGGTCTTCGGCGTGACGAGGCCGTGGGCGCCGATGCGGCCGCAGATATTGTCGAACAGGTCCGGCCCGACGGCAAGGTAGAAGGCGCGGACATTGTCCTCGCGCTGGTGGAGCACCTCCGCCAACGTGTCCCAGCCATGATCGCTCATGGCGTCGACCTCGATATAGGACAGGATGGTCAGGAACGACTCGATCTTGGGATCGCCGCGTTCGGATTCCGGCAGGTACTTGCCGAGAGCTTCGCGGATCGCGGCGCGGAACTCGTCGTCGCTCATCGCCCGGCGGGAGACGGCGATCAGGCGGCAGCCCTCGGGGATCTGGCCGTCGCGGAAGCGGTGGAACAGCGAGGGAAACAGCTTGCGGCGGGCCAGGTCGCCGGTTCCGCCGAACACGATATAGTCGAACGGGTCGACCGGGATGACGCGGTAGGTCATGGAAATCTCCGGACGGGTTTCGCAGCGGGCGTCGCGCGCTTTGGCACATATTTGTTGCACTGCGTCAAGTCACTCGCGCCGCATGGCTGCCATCCGCAAATGCAAGACCGGTGCCGGCCCGGCCCCCATCGCCGCCAGCGACTATCACCCAAAGGCGATCTGCACCTTCATCGACTGTTTGCGGTCGCCGGCGATCTCGAAGGCCTGGAGCGCCTCCGACAGCGGAAAGACGCCGGTAATCAGCGGTTTCAGGTCGACCCGGCCGCTGGAAATCAGGTCTGCGGCGAAGGCGAACTCCTCGTGGAAGCGGAACGAGCCGCAGAGCCGGATCTCCTTGGAGACGATCAGGTTGACCGGCAGTTCGGGGTCGGCCCCGTAGATCCCGAGCTGGACGAAGGTGCCGCCCGGCCGGATCGCCTGCATCGCCGCGGCCGCCGCGCGCGGGTTGCCGGAACATTCGAAGACGGTGTCGAACGTGCCCTTGTCGGTCTGGAAGGGCTCCAGCGCCTGCGGGTCCGCCGCGACGTTGAGCGTGCGGTCGGCGCCGACCG
>DATHRP010000544.1:0-2528 GCA_035465195.1 Afifellaceae bacterium
TTGCCGGACGTGATGACGCCTCGCCGGCACGCTTCGCGACGACCTGGCCGTCCATTCCGGCCTCGTCGAGCCTGCGGATCATCCAGCGAACGGGTTCCCCGGCGGCAGGGCTTTTCGGGTGGCTCTCAGGCTCGGCGAACCGGATCGCAAGAACGCTGGACGCGGCGTAACGGTTTGCGCCGCGAAAGTAGCGTTCTTCCTCGATTCGCAACACCGGCGGCGCCAATCGCCGTCCCGGAAACGCCAGTTCATTCATGCGGTTTCTCCAGGGTCGAAACCATGCCCGAATTCCGTTGCCGGCCTACCGCCTTCCGGCCGGAAAGCCCTTCGGCCGGGGACCTAACTGTCCCACTCGCCGAGATGCGCGCGATACTGGTGGTTCATCTCGACGGCACGGAAGGAGGATTTGACCTGCTCCAGGCCGGACTTGCCGGCGTCCGATCCGTCGTTGAAAAAGCCCGTCTGCGGCGAATTCGACATGAAGCTGTGACGCTGGAGGTAGCCGAGGCCGACGACTTCATGGTCGGAAATGGTGATGAAGATGCTCTCCACCCCCGGCGAAATGGGTCCGCCGAACGAGAACGCGACCAGCCTGTCATCCAGGGTGACGACCTCTCCGCGGCACAGATCCTTCCCGTAAAGCGCGACGTTCTCGACGCCCCGGCGGGTATAGGCGTAGCCGTCTATCGGGATGCCCTGCCCTTCCCGCAGGTCGCGCCAGCGTTCGAGCAGGTCGAGGCAGGCCTCCCGGTCTTCAGGCATGTAGTCCCGGACCGCCAGGTCCGGCATCGAGCGCAGGCGGTTGACCGAGCGCCGCAATCGGGCAAACGCGCCGCCGGCGGAGGCGCGCACCAGGTTTCCGTCGTAGATGTAGTCGCTTTCGCAATAGGACAGGCGATAGCCCCGCCGCATCAGTTCCGGCGCTGCCTGCTGGTCGGCCCAGACGATGATGCAGTGGCTGTCGCCGTTGAAAGCGCGCTGGCGCGCTTCAGTCGCCGCGATGGCCTCGATGGACCAGGGAATCGGCGGCAGATAGAGGCGCAGCCGCGGTACGCCGTTGAACGGGCGCAAGCTGTAAATGCACAGGGAATCGCCGATCATCTCCCACAAAAGCGGCCGGTTCGGCGCCATCCCGAAGCTGTGCAGGAACGGGAAATAGTGCATCCAGGATCTCAGCCCGCTCCGGCCGATCGCCGACACGAACAGCTCACGGTCGGCGATCGTAAGCGGCGACAGTCCGGCAAGGCGGCCAGCGGTTTCCACGTCGACACGGCCGGCCAATCCGGCTGGCGGCGGCACAAGGTTCGGGCTGATTTCCGCGGGCTGGATACGCATGCACTTGGTTAACGATAAGTTACTGATGCAGCAAAACTATTTCAGGCGGACACGGCTCACAAGCTGAATGAAGTTAACCGGTTAACCGGCGGCGGCGAAATATCGGCGGAATCGGGAAGCGCCTACCCGGCCGACTGGACGAGATGCCGGAACCGCAGCAGCGCCATCAAGGCGTGCTGGATATTGTCCACGCGGATTTCGTTGTTGTAGGCCTCGGTGCGGACACCGCCGCGCACCCTTTCCCTGCGCGACACGTAGAACATGTCGACGTCGTCCTTGAACTGCAGCTGGGCGATCGACCGCGCGCCGCGCCAGACGGAGGTTTCATAGGCCTCGGCACGCTCCGTATCGCCGGCTTCCCGGGCCAGCAGCATGGCATCGACCATGCCCTCCATGAACACGCCGGTGGAGGAGGCATGCGGCGGTCCGTATGGCTTGTCCGGCGTGTAGAAGCGGCCCCAGAGGTCGGGATCCAGCTCGCCGCGCCATTGCTGGTGGTCGAGGAGCCAGTCGCTCATCTCGAAAATATAGTCGGTCAGCCAGCGGTCGCCGGTGATCCGGAAAAGCTTGGCGCAGGCCATGACGTGCCACGGCACGAATGCCGGGTTGCGATCGTGGAAGTGCCATTCGCGGTAATAGGCGGCACAGTTGAGCGCCTTTTCCAGCACCTCGTCGTTCGGTGTCTTCTCCAGTTCGCTGGCGATCATCAGCAGGGCTTCGCCGGGATAGAAGTTCTGGTTGTCGTTGCGCTCGGCCGGCCTGTAGAAGGTGCGGAAGGACCCATCGTTCCGCCACAGAGCATCGATGGTCCGGCGCAGCGCCTGGTACTGTTCGGCATATTTGTCGGCCTGCGGGCTCTCCAGGATGGCGAGCGCGGCCAGCGCCACGGCGCCTAGCTTCACCGAGCCGTCCCATTCGATCAGGCCGAGACCGTCCTCGACCCTGTAGAAGCGCTCGAGATTGAAATCGAGGTTGCGGCGGGCCGCCTTGCGCATCGCGCCGTCGTTCCGGTCGAGACCGAGCCGGTTGAAGGCGATCGTCGCCATGAAGCGCCGGATTGTATTGTCGGCCTCGGAATATTTGCCGCGGCTCGGCCAGTATTTGTAGGGGACCTCGCCGTCGGGTCCGACATTGGCCATGTACCAGGCGGCCATGCCGTCGATCACGTCCTCGATCCGCTTGACGTCCTGCTC
>DATHRP010000545.1:0-5523 GCA_035465195.1 Afifellaceae bacterium
CGCGCGGCGAGCCCTTCGTCCGACAGATCGGGCCAGGCATCTCCCTCGATCCTGCGCGCGAAATTGAGGCGGGCGCGCAGCGACAGCGTCTCGTCCGGCCATGGCAGGCTGCCGGTCCCTGCGGCGAGCACGGCGTCGGCGAGAATGCGCGCGGTTTCCTCGTCCGGTTCGAATGGCACGGTCATGCGCGCCATCTCGATCGCCCCGAGCCGTGTCGTGCGCGTGCGCCTCAGCTTGCCGGTCTCGCGGTCGAATTCCGTCCTGTCTTCGGTCTGCATCCGGTCGGCGAACAGGCTATCCAGCTCGTCGCGTTCGACCGGTGCGGCCAGCAGGATGCGCCCGTCCGGCCCGCCGCCCTGCACCTCGGCGATCGCCAGGAAGGTTTCGCCGGCGAGTGGTTCGGTCTCGTCGAGCATGGCGCCCCGGCCTCCGGCCATCAGGAAGCGGCCGCGTCCGCCGCGCTGGCGGGCGACGCGTTCCGGATAGGCCAGCGCCAGGCAAAGCCCGGCGGAGAGCCCTTCGGCGTCCGGGTTCGGCGCTGCCCTTTCAGCGTCTTTCGCCCAACGCTTCGCCGCAGCGCGCGAAGCAGTTGCGCGCCGGCTTCGATCCGCCGCGAACCGATCAAGCCGGTGGAGGAGGTTGGTGTCGCGGCCGCCGAGGCCGGGCTCGCCGAGGAGCGCGGCGATGTTCGCCGCGAGATCGGCGGAGCCATGGCCCGCCGCCTCGATGACCATGTGTGCCAGCCTGGGCGGAAGCGGCATCGTTTGAAGCAGCCGGCCATGATCGGAAAGGCCGCCCGTCGCGTCGCGGGCGCCAAGCCTGTCGAGCAGGTCCATCGCCTCCTCGAATGCGGTCTTGGGTGGCGGATCGAGCCAGGCGAGCTGGCCGGGATCGGCGACGCCCCAGGCGAGCAGGCCGAGCGCCAGCGACGACAGGTCGGCCTCCAGCATCTCCGGCCTGTCGTAGGGCTGCAACGCTGCTGTCTGCGGCTCGTCCCAGAGCCGGTAGCAGACACCCTCGGCGACGCGGCCGGCACGGCCGCGCCGCTGGTCGGCCGCGGCCCGACTGACGCGGATCGTCTCGAGCCGGGTCAACCCCGAGCCCGGATCGAAACGCGGTCGGCGCGTCAGGCCGCTGTCGATCACCAGCCGCACATCCTCGATGGTAAGCGACGTCTCCGCGATCGAGGTGGCGAGCACCACCTTGCGGCGGCCCTGCGGCGACGGGCGGATCGCCCGGTCCTGGTCCCTGACATCGAGCGCGCCATAGAGCGGCGCGATATCGACATTATCGCCGACCTCGCCTTGCAGGCGTTCGACCGTGCGCAGGATTTCCGCCTGGCCCGGCAGGAAAGCGAGGATGCTGCTTTGCTCGTCCCGCAGACCGCGCAAGACCGCGGCCGCCATCCGATCCTCGATGCGCTTTTCACGATCACTGCCGAGATAGACCGTCTCTACCGGAAATGACCGGCCACGGCTTTCGATCACCGGCGCATCGTCGAGCAACGCGGCAAAGCGCGCGCCGTCGACGGTCGCCGACATGACAGCAAGGCGGAGGTCGTCGCGCAGGCCCTTGCGCGCATCGATGGCGAGCGCGAGGCCGAGATCGGCATCGAGGGAGCGTTCGTGCACCTCGTCGAACAGCACCGCGGCGATGCCAGTCAGTCCGGGATCGTCGAGGATCATACGCACGAAGACGCCGGCGGTGATCATCTCGATGCGCGTGGCCGCGGAGACCTTCGTGTCGAGACGGACCCGGTATCCGACTGTATCGCCGACAGCCTCACCCAAGGTCCGGGCCATATAGGCGGCCGGCGCGCGGGCGGCGAGCCGGCGCGGTTCGACGACGAGGATGCGGCCGTCCGCCGTCCGGTCGCGATCCAGCAGGGAAAGCGGCACCCGCGTCGTCTTGCCGGCGCCCGGCGGCGCGACGAGAACGGCACCGCCCTTTTCCTGAAGGGCATCGAGGAACTTCGGGATTACGGCTTCGACGGGCAGCATGTCGGCACGTCCGGGTCAGTTGCCGGAGAAGGCGTCCAGTTCGACGCACGGGCCGCCGGCGGCCTCGGCGTCGGCCGGATCGTGGGTCACGAGCAGCACCGGCAGCCGGCGCTTGGCGGCCTGTTCGAAGACCAGTTGCCGGACCTGGCCGCGCCGTTCGGTGTCGAGCCTGGAAAAGGGTTCGTCGAGCAGCAGCGCATGCGGCTCCGACAGCAGCGTGCGCATCAGCGCGACCCGGGCCTTCTGCCCGCCGGAGAGTGTCGCCGGATCGCGGTCGGCGAAATCCCCAAGGCCGACATCGGCAAGCGCCTGCGCCACCGCCTGACGGCGGGCGGCGGCGCCGTGGATCTCCGGCTTCAGACCGAACATCATGTTGGCGCCGACGGACATGTGCGGGAACAGCAGCGGATCCTGGAACAGAAGGCCCATGCCACGCCGTTCCGGCGGGCGGTCGGTGACATCCTCGCCGTCCAGGATGATCCGTCCCTCCGCCTCGAAAACCGGATCGAGAAACCCGGCGGCGAAGGCGAGCAGGGTCGACTTGCCGGACCCCGACGGTCCCATGACCGTCAGAACCTCGCCGGACGCGATGAGACGGTCGAGCGAGACCAGAGGCCGACCGTTCAGCGAAATGCCGACCCGGTCGAATTTGAGGCCGCTCGGCGCGGCTGAGGCGTTCATCAGGCTGCCCGCATCTCCCGGCGGTTTCTGAACAGGAGCGCCGGAACAACCAGCGCCAGGGCAAAGCCGATAAACGGCAGAACGGCCTGGAGCAAGGCCGTGGCGCCGACGATCTGCCGGTTGCCTCCGGAGGCGAGAGCGACCGCCTCGGTGGTGATCGTCGGCCAGCGGCCCGCCCCGATCAGCAAAGTCGGCAGGTACTGGCCAACCGATACGGCGAAGCCGACCGCCGCCGCCGTCAGCACCGGCCGGACCAGCATCGGCAGCCGGATACGCCAGAAGATGGCATCGGCGCCGTGGCCGAGCGCGCGGCCCATATGGCCGTATCGGGCGTCCCAGTTTCGCCACGGATCGGCAAGCGACAGCAGCACGTAGGGGAACACGAAGATCAGGTGGCCGAGGACGAGCGCGGCGAAGGTGCCGTCGAACGACAGCCGTGTCAGTACGATCTGCAGGCCGAACAGGAAGGCGATCTGCGGCACGAGGAGCGGCAGGTAGAGCGCGACCAGGGCACGGACGGTGGGTGTCGTGCCGGCGCGGGCTTCGTATTCGAGCGCACCGAGGGCGAGAACCGTGGCAAGCAGGCTGGAAGCGAAGCCGATCAGGATGGCATTGCCCATGACATCGGTCAGCACGGGCAGGATCCGCATCCAGGTCTTCAGGCCGAAGGACTGCGGCAGCAGATCGGGGAACCGCCAGAAGCCGGCGAGCGACCAGACCAACAGAATCAGTATCCCGGTGAGGACAGCGGCCGCCGACAGGGCGGCGCCGGTCGCCGCAAGCTGGCGGACGAGATGCTCGTTCAATCCGCGCCGGCCGGACGGCAAACGCGCGCGCCAGAGGCGGATGACGAGCCGCTCCGCTCCCCACCAGACCGCCAGTGCCGCCAGCGTCACGCCGAGCTGGAGTACGGCCGCGGCGGCGGCCACGAACCGCATGCTGAGATCCGGATCCGACAACCATTCGACGATGCGCACGGCGAGCGGCGGCGGCGTGGTCGGGCCGAGGATCAGCGCGACATCCACCACCGAGGAGGAATAGGCGATGACGGCGAAGATCGGCAGGCGGATCTGCCGGTAGAGCAGCGGCAGGATGGTGTGGGCGAAGCCGGCCATGCGGCCGTAGCCGAGGCTCGCATTGATCCGGGCGAAGCCGGCGGCATTGACCTGGGGGAGCGCCGCGAGCGTGACGAGAAGCAGGAACGGCACTTCCTTGGTGATCAGCCCCGCCATCATGGAGAGCGCAAGACCGTCGTGAATGACCAGGATATCGGGCGGCCGCTCCCAGCCGGTCAGCCAGGGCGAGACCAGGCGCGCCAGGAATCCGGACGGCGCGATCAGGAACGCCAGCCCGAATGCGGCGGCGGCGTGGGGCACGCTGAGGAGCGGCGAGATCAGCCGCTCGAGCACGCGGAACACCCGGGTGCCGCGCCAGCCGGCGACGAAGGCCATGACGAGCAGAAAGGAAACGGCGGTGGTAACGAGGCCGGCGCAGAGGCTGAGCAGGCACGATCGCGCCAGCCCGGGCATCGCCAGCAGGTCCCGGAACGGTTCCAGGCTCAAGGCGTCGCCGCCGAGCACCGGCAGGTAGCCGAGCGCCGGCACGACGGCACCGGCGAGCCCCGCGAGTACCGGCCCGATCAGGACGACAAAAGCGGCCGCCGGCAGCAGCCGCAGCAAGGGTGGCCGGTCAGCCGCCGCAGATTTTAGCGATGGCAATCGCGAGGCCAGCGGTGCCGCCTACTGGCCGGCGCCGTAACGCCGCGCCCACTCCGCCTCGATCCGCTTGACCCAGGAATCATGCGGCTCGGTCAGCACCGGGCCCAGATCCTCCGGCTTCAGCGTTGCGATGCCGAGATCGAGCATGTCGAACCGCTTCCGGTCCTCCGGCGATAGCTTGTCCATCGCAAGCACGGTCGGGTCGCCCCAAACGGCGGCATCCTGCTTGCGGGCCTGGGCTTCCGGCGACATGAGGAAGTTGGCGAGCACCATGCCGCCCGCCTTGCCCTTGGCGTTGAACGGCACCGTCAGGAAATGGGTGTTGCCGAGCGTGCCGCCTTCATAGACGTAGCTGCGCACCGTGTCGGGCAGTTCGTTGTTGGCGATGGCGTTGGATGCGGTCGCCGGGTTGAAGGCGAATGCGATCGCCACCTCGTCGTCGGCGAGTAATTGCCTGAGCGCGTTGGTGTTCTGCGGATAGGCCCGACCCTGGCGCCAGAGATGGTCCCTCGTCTTGTCGAGCCATGCGAAGAGCGGCGCCGTTGCGGGGCCGAAGGTCTCGCCGGTCGCCGGCTTTTGCAAGACCGCCGGATCGGGGGTCAGGTCGATCAGCACCTGCTTCAGGAACGAGGTGCCCATGAAGTCCGGCGGCTGCGGATAGGTGAATCGGCCGGGATTGGCTGCGATCCATTCGCCGAGCGCCTCGGTCGATCTCGGCGGGTCCTGCAGCCGCGCCGTGTCGTGGAAGAAGATCATCTTGGCCATGCCCCACGGCGCTTCCAGGCCGTCGACCGGAACCGTGAAGTCGACCGCGACGGAGGGCTTGTTCTCCACGTCGACATAGCGATAGTTCGGCAGTTTCGTCGACCAGGCCTCCTTCAGGAGCAGGCCTTCGCGCTTCATGGCGGCGAAATTCTCGCCGTTTATCCAGATGAGATCCACCGCCCCGCCCTCGTTGCGGCCGGCGGCCTTTTCCGTCAGCACCTTGGACACCACGGCGGCCGTGTCGTCGACCTTGACGTGGACGACCTTGACGCCGAAGCGGCTTTCGACCTCGCGGCCGGCCCAGGCGATATAATCGTTGATGATCGGCTCACCGCCCCAGGCGTGGAAATAGACGGTCT
>DATHRP010000546.1:0-5414 GCA_035465195.1 Afifellaceae bacterium
AACGTGCTCATGCGCGCCGAAGGCGGCGACCTGTTCCTCAAGGCCACCGACCTCGATGTCGAGATCGTCGACCAGGCCCCGGCCATGGTCGAGCAGCCCGGCGCCACCACGGTGCCGGCCCTGATGCTCTACGACATCGTCCGCAAGGTGCCCGACGGCGGCGAGATCAGCCTCGACACGTCCGAAGGCAGCGTCATGACGCTCCGCGCCGGCCGCGCCCGCTTCCAGCTCCAGATGCTGCCCGACGCCGATTTTCCCGATCTCAATGCCGGCGACCTGCCGGTTACCTTCAGGCTCCCGGCGGGCGACCTCCGCCGTCTGATCGACCGCACCCAGTTCGCCATCTCCACCGAGGAGACCCGCTATTACCTGAACGGCATCTTCTTCCACGTCCACGGCGAGGGCGGCGCAGCGCGCCTGCGCGCGGTCGCCACCGACGGCCACCGCCTCGCCAAGGCGGAGATCGCGGCACCAGACGGCAGCGCCGGGATGCCCGACATCATCGTGCCGCGCAAGACGGTGGGCGAGATCCAGAAGCTGCTCGACGATCCGGAGAAGACCGTCACCGTCAGCCTGTCGGATACCAAGTTCCGCATCGACGTCGACCACATCACGCTCACCTCCAAGCTGATCGACGGCACCTTCCCCGATTACGAGCGGGTCATCCCCAAGGCCAATGACAAGGTGATGACCGTGTCCACCGCCTCCTTCAAGCAGGCCGTCGACCGGGTCTCCACCGTCTCCTCCGACCGCGGCCGCGCCGTCAAGTTGAGCCTTGGAGACGACCGGCTGGAGCTTGCCGTCAACAATCCCGATTCCGGCAGCGCCACCGACGAGATCCCCGTCGGCTACGACGCCGATCCGCTGGAGATCGGCTTCAATTCCCGCTACCTGCTCGACATCGCCGACCAGCTTGAGACCGAGGAGGCCGTCTTCCGCCTCGCCGACCCGGGCTCGCCGACCCTGATCCAGGACAACAATGACGGCGACGCGCTCTATGTCCTGATGCCGATGCGAGTCTGACCGGCCGGCCGCCCGGCCGCCGCCGATCATGAGCGCGCCCGCCCCGGAACCCGATCCCGTCTCCGTCAGGCTGTCGGCGCTGACGCTCACCAACCTGCGCAACTACGAGAAAGCCGCGCTCGCCTTCGCCGGCCGGCTGGTTGTGCTCACCGGCCCGAACGGCGCCGGCAAGACCAATCTTCTGGAAGCGGTCTCGCTCTTGTCGCCCGGCCGCGGCATCCGCCGCGCCTTCTTCGAGGCGATCGCCCGCAAGGGTTCGGACGCCGGCTGGGCCGTCTCGGCCGATGTCATGCGCGACGGCCACGAGACCCGCATCGGCACCGGCACCGCCGGCCTGGCCGAGACCGGCGAGCGCGGCCGCCGCGTGCGCATCGACGGTGCGCCGGCCACCACCGAATCGCTGCTCGATCATCTCCGCATCCTGTGGCTCACGCCGGCGATGGACGGCCTCTTCACCGGCCCGGCCGGCGACCGCCGGCGCTTCCTCGACCGGCTGGTGCTCGCCATCGACCCCGGCCACGGCCGCCGCGTCGCCGAGTTCGAGCGCCTGGTGACGAGCCGCAACCGGCTGCTGGAGGAAAACGGCGATCCCGGCGTCCTCGACGCCGTGGAGGCGCAGCTCGCCGAGCGCGCCGTCGCCGTCTCGCTCGCCCGCTCCGAGACAGTCGACCTGCTGCAGGCGGTGTTGAAGGAGCAGGGCGGCCAAGGCAAGGAGCCGCCGTTCCCGGTGGCGTCAATCGCGCTTCAGGGCGATTTCGAGACCCGCATCGCCGGCGAGCCCGCAAGCCGGGCCGAGGAGACCTTCGCCCGCGATCTGGCAAAAGTCCGCGCCCGCGACCGCGCCGCCGGCCGCACGCTCGACGGCCCGCACCGCTCCGATCTGACCGTCCTCTTCGCCGCCAAGGAGATGCCCGCCGCGCTCTCCTCCACCGGCGAGCAGAAGGCGCTCCTCACCGGCCTCGTCCTCGGCCATGCCGGCCTGGTCTCCCGCACCTCCGGCATGACCCCGGTCCTCCTCTTGGACGAGATCGCCGCCCACCTCGACGCCGCCCGCCGCGCCGCTCTCTTCGACCGCCTGGAAAGCCTCGCCTGCCAGGCCTTCATGACCGGCACCGACCCGGAGCTCTTCGCCGCGCTTGAGGGGCGGGCGGAGTTTTTCACGGTGGATGCGGGGAGGGTGGAGGCGGCGGCCGATTGAAGATGCCGAGTTGCGCAGCGTTGCAGCGATATTGTCTGATCCAAGTATGGGTGGCGGAAATTTTCTGGGTCGAGGTTCACAATTTGAGCTGAAGACAGGGATGACGGCGTTGAGCCCTTTCCGGACGGAAAAACGGCGTGGCCGGGCCGTCATCCTTGGCGTCGGGGTCTATGTGCGACGGATCCGCCCTTGGAGCCGCGTGAATGTCGCAAAAGCTAACTGCCGGGCAACGTGCGGGTCGCCGCGCGAACTGCGGCGATCGCATATTCAATGTCGTCGTTACGCGTCCGATGGTTGACGATCGCCGCTCGCAGGACGGTTCTGGCTTCGATTTGTGTTGTCGAGAATACGACCTTGCCGTCGAGTTGCAGCTGCTGGGCGACACGCCGGTTCAGGGCGTCAAGCGCGGGACCGTCCAACTCGCGGCTCAGGATGCGAAAGCAGCAGACATTGGAGATGACAGGCGCGGCAAGCTCCAGTTCGTCGGCCGCTTCGACCAGGTCCGCCATGTGCGCGGCCTGTCGGCAATTGTCCGTGATCTTCGCACCCAGTCGCTCCAGACCGTAGGCGCGCAGGCACGACCATACCTTGAGCGCGCGGAATCCGCGTGACAATTCGATGCCGTAATCGCAGAACCAGGGCTCACCGCCGCCCAGACCCTCTTCCTGGGACGCCAGATAATGCGGACGAGCGGCGAAGGCGGCGTGGTGCGCGGCGCTGTCGCGGATGAGAACGGCACCGCAATCATATTGGACGTACATCCACTTGTGGAAATCGAAGGCCAGCGAGTCGGCGCGCTCGATTCCCGTCACGAGATCGCGCCACGGCGCTTCGGCAATCCGCACCCAGCATCCGAACGCGCCGTCGACGTGAAGCCAGAGGCCTTCCTCGGCGCAAAGATCGGCCAGGGCATCGAGATTGTCGAAGGCCCCGATGTCGACCGATCCGGCAGTAGCGATGACGCAGAAAGGCCGATGGCCGGCGGCCCGGTCCTTTGCGATCTGGGCGCGAAGCGCGCTGACATTCATGCCGCCGTTCAGGCTGGTCGCGGGTATTCGGCGAAGCGCCTGCGCGCCGTGCCCCATCAGTTCCAGTGCTTTCTGATTGGCGCTGTGGGCGCCCTCCGAGCAATAGGCGCACAGACCTGCCGGATTGCCGATCCCGGACTTGCGAACGTCCGGGCCAAGCGCGCGAACGCGGGCCGCCGACAACGCGATGATGGTCGATTGCGACGTGCCGGTGGTCAGCAGCCCGCTGGTTCCCTGCGGTAAGCCGAAAATCTGTCGCGCCCAGTCGATAACGGCATGCTCGACATAGATGGCGCCATGGTCGCGCCCGCCGCAATTGGAGTTCATGGTTGCGGCCGTGATGTCGGCCAGCAATCCCGCCGCCAGCCCGGTGCCGTGGACCCAACCGAAAAACCGCGGATGGGTGTTGCCTGTTCCGAGCGGCAGCACCAATGAGGCCAGGTCATCGGCGATCGCTGCTTCCCCGATGCCCTTGCGCGGAAGTTCGGGCGCCAGCGCCGCTTTCGTCTCGGCAGCCACCGGTTCGCCAGGGCCGGTCGCGCGCTGCCGCAAGCTGGTCCAGGCAGGCATCGAGCAAGTCGTGCGCGTGCTGGCGAAAATCATCGAAATCGGCGGGATCGAGCGAGCCGTCTCCTGAATTGGCGGGAATGGTCGGCTCGTCGGTCATGCTACTCTCGCCGCCCGTTCGACCTGGGCCCAGCGGGAGGCAAGCAGTTCCAGCTTGGCGATCGCGCGCAACGCGTCCGAAATCTCCGACTCCAGTGCCGCTTCGACGCCGGACGGTCTGGCAAACCCGACGAACGTGAAGAAACGGGCGCCAAGCACCATGCGTAGCACCGTGCGCGGTCCATGGGCGGTCGCCAGCGCCACCGGTTGGCCGATATGCGCCGGCTGCCGGGCGAGCGATACCTCGTCGGTCGCCAGGGGTTCGATCCATCGGCTTGAATCGACATTCAGCAATTCGAAGATTGAGCGGCAGGACGCTTCGTCGAGCGGCGTATGCTTGCCTTCGCCGCGCCGGGCGAGCACCTCGAACGAAACGATGGACAGTCGCGAGAATGTGTCGGATGTCCGGCCGGATCCCGGTGAGTCCAGATCGATCGGTCTGAGCCAGCGACTCTCTGCCAGTCTGGCGATGATGACGCTGCGAAACCGCTCGAACGCCCAGCGTCGCAGCTTTTCCGGAATCTCCGCCAGCAATTGTGCCTCAAGGACTGCCGGAAACCAGCGCATGACCGACCCGAAACCCGGCGGACCGGGATCGGCGGACACCGGCAATCTTGTCGCCCACCATGATGTCCAGTCTTCGGCACGGCCCGTGCCCGGTGCCTGGGCGAGCAGTCGGCCTACGCCTTCGATCCGTCGGCGCATTTCCGTTGGTATCATCAGCGCGCCGGAGAACGGCGGACCGGTCAGGAACTTCGAGCCGGAAATCTGAACCATCCATCCCCGGTCCACCAACCCGCCCAATGCGTGAAGATCGGAGCGCATCTGGCAGGCGTCGACAACGACATCGACCCGGTCCGGGGCCTGCTCGACCAGGGTTTCCACGCATTCGTGCGATGGTGCGGTGAGCCCGGTTTTTGAACCGGCCAGAACGTGGACCAGCACGTGATGACCACGTTCCAGCGCTTGCCTGCCGCGTCGGACCAGCTCTGTGTCGATAGCATCGCTCGGGCGTGGGGTGGCATCCGCGTCCCGAATTGCCAATTCCTCCACATGGATGTCCAGATCCGGCCACGCAGCCATTCCCTTGCCGACAGGTGCGCCGGTGGCCGCGATATCATCGAAGTAGCGTCCGGAAGCGGCGAGTTTGACCCCGCGTCCGGTTTCCTCCGGCGCGATCAGGATATTGGTGAGTGGCCTGCCGCCGGCCCCGGCAAGTGCGATCATGACAGCCTGAAGCTCGGCGTCCGTGCCGGAAGGGGTTATGACCGCATCGGCGCCTTTGGGGGACATGCCAAGGATGGCGCAAAGCGTCTGGCCGGTGGCATCGATGGCGCGGCGCCTCAAACCGGTCTCATCCGCTTCGCCTCGCACCAGGCTGGCGAGCAGGTCTTTCCGCAAGCGCTCGCAATGGGAAAAGCCGTAATCGCTGACGGCCGATGCGGTGGAGGAAGAAAAGTGGATTGCCTCGGGACGCGGCCGCGGCGGGACGCCATAGC
>DATHRP010000547.1:0-6504 GCA_035465195.1 Afifellaceae bacterium
TTTCCCTGATTCCATCGGAGAGTTTCCGCCGGCGTATCGTGGAAGTCTTACTCGTCATACCAGTAAAGTGAGCCGATCGGATCGGAATGGCAAGCCTCGCGGCGAAATTTCGAAGTCGCCGCGATCTCCGCGCCGGCGCGGCGGACCGGCAGACGGCCCGGGCAATCGGTCTTGTCCGCCGACGGACGTCCGCACGCCCGGGGCGGCGCGGGACGATCGCGTCATCCGCCGCTGAAGGTATTGATCGAATTCGGAAAAATGGAGCGGGCGATGAGATTCGAACTCACGACCCTTACCTTGGCAAGGTAATGCTCTACCCCTGAGCTACGCCCGCTCGGACGGCCGGCGGCAGCATGGCCGCGGCGCGCGCCGTATATGGCGCAAGGCGCGGGCGATTGCAAGACCGAATTGCCGGTTGCCCGGCAGGCGGGCGCGACCGGCCGGTCGGCGGTTGTACAGATGACCGGCAGCGGTTAAACGGCGCGGTGAGACGCCTTTGCCAATACAGATGGAGCGGACCATGGCCGCCACCCGCGCCGACCTTGTGCGCCGACTGGACGAACTGGGAATCAAGACCGTGACCACGGAGCATCCGCCTCTGTTCACCGTGGAACAGAGCCGGGCGCTGCGCGGCGAGATCGCCGGCGGCCATTCCAAGAACCTTTTCCTGAAGGACAAGAAGGACCGGATCTACCTCGTCGTGGCGGAGGAGGAAACGCCCATCGACATGAAGGGCCTGCACCGCCAGATCGGTTCCGCCCGGCTCTCCTTCGGCAAGCCGGAACTGCTCGACGAGGTGCTCGGCGTCATTCCGGGCGCGGTCACGCCGTTTGCCCTCATTAATGACACCGGCCACCGCGTCGACCTCGTGCTTGACGCAAGCCTGATGCGGCACGATATGCTCAATTTCCACCCGCTGGACAACAGCGCGACGACCACGATCGCCCGCGAGGATCTCTTGACATTCCTCAAGGCGAACGGACACGAACCGCTCATCATGGATCTGGCCGCCGGCGACGGCGCGGATTGACCGCCGGGCAACCGGCGCTCCGGCGGCACACGAAGAGGCAGAGGGAATGACAGACGGACTGATCATCGGCGGCAATCAGCCGAAGGGCGGCAACGGAGCGGCCGGCGATTCTGCCGGTGACGGGCTGATCATCGACACCAGCATGCAGGGCTTCAAGACCGATGTCCTGGACGCCTCGCGCACCGTGCCGGTTCTGGTCGATTTCTGGGCGCCCTGGTGCGGCCCCTGCCGGCAACTGACGCCGGTGCTGGAGGCTGCCGTGAAGAAGGCCGGCGGCCGCGTGCGCCTCGCCAAGCTCAATATCGAGGAGCACCCCCACATCCATACCCAGCTCGGCATCCAGTCGATCCCGGCGGTCATCGCCTTCCGCAATGGCCAGCCGCTCGACGGCTTCATGGGCGCGCTGCCGGAAAGCCAGGTGATGAGCTTCATCGAGCGCATCGTCGGGCCGATCGGGCCGACCGACGCGGAGACTGCGCTGGAAGACGCCGCCGCGTCCTTCGCCGAGCGCGATTATGCCACCGCCGCCAGCCACTATTCGACCGTGCTTGCCGCCGAGCCGGAGAATACCGCGGCGCTCGGCGGCCTCGCCCGCTGCTACGTGGCGATCGACAACCTGGAGCAGGCGAAGGCCCTGCTCTCCCAGGTGCCGGACGGCAAGCAGGGCGATAAGGAGATCGCCGCCGCTCGCGCCGCCCTGGAACTCGCCGAACAGGCCGCCCATCTCGGCAAGCCGGCCGAGCTCCAGGCCAGGCTCGACGCTGCACCGGACGATCACCAGACCCGCTTCGACCTCGCCATCGCGCTCAATGCCCGCGGCGAGCGCGAGGCCGCGGTCGATCAGCTGCTGGAACTGATGCGGCGCAACCGCGGATGGAACGACGATGGCGCCCGCCTCCAGCTGCTGCAGTTTTTCGAGGCCTGGGGTGTAAACGATCCGGCAACCCAAAAAGGCCGTCAGCGCTTGTCTTCTCTGTTATTCTCCTAAGTATCGAGGGAAGAGCGAAACCGATAAGGGCCGTAAGAGATGGGCATCAGAGCGGGCAACCGCCTCTATGCGGCAACCAATGATCTGCCGGACACAATCCCGGTATTTCCCCTTTCTGGCGCCCTTCTCCTGCCGAACGGCCAGATGCCCCTCAACATATTCGAGCCGCGTTATCTGGAAATGATCGACCATGCCATGGCCGGCGAGCGGCTGATCGGCATGATCCAGCCGAAGCTCAATTGTTCCGCCGCGACTCCGGTGAGCGACCTCTGCTCCGTCGGCTGCATGGGCCGCATCACCCAATATGCCGAGACCGGCGACGACCGCTACATCGTTACCCTGTCGGGTATCTGCCGCTATCGGATCGTCGACGAGGTGGCGAGCAACACCGCGTTCCGCCAGTGCCGCATTTCATTCGACGATTTCGGCAGCGACCTCGATCCGCGCTGCGGCAATGACGAGATCGATCGCGACAAGCTGATCTGCGCCTTCCGCAACTATCTCGACGCCAACGGCATGGAGGCCGATTGGGAAAGCGTCCGCCAGGCGTCCAATTGCGGGCTCCTGACCGCGCTCGCCATGATGAGCCCTTGGGGACCGGCGGAGAAGCAGGCGCTCCTGGAGGCGCCCGACCAGAGGAGCCGGGCCGAAACACTCATCGCCATGACCGAGATCGCCCTTGCCGGTGACGGCGCAACACTGCAATAAGGTGCCATGGAAGAGGATCGGCCGGGCACGACAGACGACACCGACAATTCGCAGGAAAGTCACGGCCCGGCGACCCGCAAGGTCGATCGCAAGCTGCTGGAGATCCTGGTCTGCCCGCTGACCAAGACGACGCTGGAATATGACGCAGAGGCGCAGGAGCTGATCAGCCCGGCCGCGCGGCTTGCTTTTCCGATCCGCGACGGAATTCCGATCATGCTTGAGGACGAGGCGCGCCGGCTCGACGAGTGACCGGGAGCGCCTGGCGAACAGGGGAGACGACATGCCCGCCGAGACAGCCTCGAACGCCGCCGCTGCAGCGGAGTCCGGCCACGGGAGGATGGACAACGGACAGGCTGGCGGTCAGCCGGCGCCGACCCGGCGCAGCCAGGCCAACCGCGATCATCTCGTCAACGCCGCGGCAGCCCTGTTCTGGACCGGCGGATATTCGGCCACCAGCCTCGCCGACATTGCCCGCCAGTCCGGCGTGCCGCTCGGCAATGTCTACTATTACTTCAAGACCAAGGCGGCGATCGCCGAAGCCGTCGGCGAACTGCTGCAGGAGCAGACCCGAGAGGCCCTTCGCATCGTCGCGGTGGAGCATGACAGCCCGCCGGCCCGGCTGGCCGGCCTGTTCCGCCTGTTCGCCGCGGCCAATCCGGCCCGCGCCCTGAACGGCTGCCCCATCGCTTCGGCTTGCCGTACCTTCTCCGCCGAGGCGCCGCAGGCCGCCGGGGCCGCCGGCCGGGCCTTCGCCCTGATGCGCGACTGGATCGCCGCCAACCTGGTCACGGCCGGCCTCGATGAAGCCCGGGCGCAACGGACGGCGGAGGACTGGCTCGGACGCTGGCAGGGCGCGATCGCGCTGGCCCATGCCATGAAGGACCAGGCGCTGCTGGACCGGGCGACCGACGGGCTGATCGCGGAAGCGAAAGCCCTGGACGCGCAGTCGGAAGGCTAGAGCCCTTCGCCTGCCAGCAGTTTCGGGGTTTCCGATCCGAACCCCGCCGCTTCGCCGATGAACATTCTTTTCAGACGCGGCAGCCGCTCCACCAGGCCGAGGCCAATGTCGCGAAACGCGCGGACCGGCCCGATATCGTTGGAGAACAGGCGGTTCAGCAGGTCGGTCGTAACCCCCATCTGCCAGGTGTCAAAGCGGCGCCAGCGCTCGTAGCGCTGCAGGATGTCGATCGCCCCGAAGTCGAGCCCCAGCCGGTGCGCGTCGACGATCGTCTCCGCCAGCGCCGCCACGTCGCGGAAACCGAGATTGAGGCCTTGCCCGGCGATCGGGTGGATCCCGTGCGCCGCGTCGCCCAGCAGCGCGAAACGCGGCCGCACGAAATCACGCGCCAGCACCAGGCCGAGCGGATAGCCCTGGCGCGGGCCGTCGACCGTGATCCGCCCCAGTCGATGGCCGAACCGGCGCTCCAGCTCGCTCTGGAAGACGAAATCGTCGCTCTCCAGCAGCACCCGGCCTTCATTAGTTCTTTCCGTCCACACCAGCGACGACCGGTTGCCTTTCAGCGGCAGGATCGCGAACGGCCCGGACGGCAGGAAATGCTCGATCGCGATGCCCTCGTGCGGCCGCTCGTGGCGGACATTCACCACGATGGCGATCTGCGGATAGGACCAGCGGTTGGTGCGGATGCCGGCAAGCGTCCTGAGCTTCGAATTGATGCCGTCGGCGGCGACGAGAAGCCGGCACGCCCGCGTCTCGCCCGAGCCGAGTGTCAGCTCCATGCGCGGCTCCGACAGGTTGAAGCCGTCGACCGTCTGCGGCTGGTCGAAGCGCACGCCCGCGCCGTCGGCCGCCGCCCTCAGCGCGCCTGCCAGCGCGCCGTTCGGCACCATGTGCGCAAACGGCTCGCCGTCGCCGACCGCGCCGTCGAAGGTCAGGAAGACCGGACGCACCGCATCGGAGAGCTTGCTGTCTGTCACCTCCATGGCGAGGATCGGCTGCGCCTCGTCCTCCACTGCGGCCCAGACGCCGAGTGCGTCCAGCATGCGGCGCGCGGCGGCCGCGATCGCCGAGGCCCGCTCGTCACCGGAGCCCGGTGAGCCCGGCCGGGCGTCGATGACCTCCACCTCGAGGTCCGGCGCATAGCGCTTCAGCGCCAGCGCGGCGCAAAGTCCGGCGCTGCCGCCGCCGGCAATGACGATGTCGGCCGCCGCCGTACCCGTCTGCCTGTCGTCCACTGCCGCTGCCATGCCTCCTGCCTTTCGCATACCGTCTTGACTTGCCGACGCGGCGCGACAAGGCTCACGCCGTCAAACTCACAGTCCCCGCGCCACCTCCGCCCTGCGGGTGCGCAATCCCGCGTTCAGGATCAGCACAGGAGCCGCAATGAGCAAAGCCGTCGAAAACCTGTTGGACATTCTCGACCTCGAACCGCTGGAACACAACCTGTTTCGCGGTCGCAGCCCCCAGGTCGGCTGGCAGCGCGTGTTCGGCGGACAGGTCATCGGCCAGGCGCTGGTCGCCGCCAGCCGGACCGTGGAGGAAGGCCGGTTCGTGCATTCCCTGCACGGTTATTTCATGCGCCCGGGCGATCCGTCGGTCCCGATCATCTACGAGGTCGACCGGATCCGCGAGGGCAAGAGCTTCACCACCCGGCGCGTCGTCGCGATCCAGCACGGCCATGCCATCTTTTCCATGTCGGGCTCGTTCCAGCTTCCCGAGGAAGGCCTGGAGCACCAGGCGGAGATGCCCGACGTTCCCGACCCCGACGATCTGATGTCGGAAGACCAGCTCAAGCAGATGGTGATGGCGAGCGCCGCCCCCGATTCGGTCAAGGCCTATTGGCAGCGCGAGCGGCCGATCGAGATGCGCCCCGTCAGCCTGAAGCATTATGTCAGCCGCGAACCGCTCGATCCGGTCCAGCATGTCTGGTTCCGCGCCACCGGACCGGTCCCCGACCAGCGTGCCATCCAGAAATGCGTTCTCGCCTACGCCTCCGACATGACGCTGCTCGACACCTCCCTGTTCGCGCACGGCCGGTCGATCTTCGACCGCGACCTGCAGGTGGCGAGCCTCGACCACGCCATGTGGTTCCACCGCCCGGTGCAAGTCGACCAGTGGCTGCTCTACGCCCAGGACAGCCCGAATGCATCCGGCAGCCGGGGCTTCAACAGGGGCTCGATATTCTCCCGGGACGGTCGGCTAGTCGCCTCGACGGCACAGGAAGGCCTGATCCGACTGCGCCCGGATCGCGCTTGATTTGCGCATATTTTGTGCATTTTCCAAATATTGCTCGTTTTTTAGTCAGAAAACGAGTCGGAAAGACGGCTCATTGCCGCCGGAATTGTCGAAATATCAATAAAATCTGAACGGCCGGGCCGATCTGGCACGGCATTTGAATACTCCATGTTCAACCGCTGGCATAGCAAGCGGCAACGCAATGTCCGGCCTGCGGCCGGGCGCAACATGGAGTACCTCGATGAAACTCATCATGGCCATCATCAAGCCGTTCAAGCTCGACGAGGTCCGTGACGCCCTGACCGAGCTCGGAGTGCAGGGCCTGACGGTTACCGAAGTCAAGGGCTATGGCCGGCAGAAGGGACACACGGAAATCTACCGCGGCACCGAATATGCGGTCAGCTTCCTGCCGAAACTCAAGCTCGAGGTGGTCGCGTCGCCGGACATGACCGACGGGATCGTCGCGGCGATCCAGGCGGCGGCCCGGTCGGGAGAGGGCGGCCAGATCGGCGACGGAAAGATTTTCGTCGTCAACGTCGACCACGCCGTGCGCATCCGCACCGGCGAGACCGACAGCGAAGCACT
>DATHRP010000548.1:0-3966 GCA_035465195.1 Afifellaceae bacterium
ACCTACATTAGGGCTGTGGTGGATACGATCCGCATTTGATTCTTACGGTTGTGAAGATGGCGAAGGACATCAGAAAAGCGGGAAACGGAGGCAGCAGCAACGGGACCGGGGTCGTCACCAAGACGAAGACGGTCACGAAAAAGCCCAATCTGTACCGCGTGCTGATGCTGAACGACGATTACACGCCGATGGAATTCGTCGTGCATGTCGTCATGCGGTTTTTCCAGAAGACTCAGGACGAAGCCACGCAGATCATGCTCCACGTTCACAATCATGGCGTGGGCGAATGCGGCATCTTCACATACGAGATTGCCGAGACCAAAGTGGCGCAGGTGATGGATTTTGCACGCAAGAACCAACATCCGCTGCAGTGCGTCATGGAAAAGAAGTAGACCGAAAGGGTATCTAACGTGCCATCTTTCACCCGTTCCCTCGAAATGGCCCTCCACAAGGCGCTGGCTTTCGCCAACGAGCGCGACCAGGAGTTCGCGACGCTGGAACACCTGCTGCTGGCGCTGATCGACGAGAAGGACGCCGCGTCCGTGATGCGCGCCTGCAATGTCGATCTCGACCGGTTGCGCGCGGACGTGACCGACTATCTGGATTCCGAACTCGCCAATCTGGTTTCGGATGAAGGCGAAGACGCCAAGCCGACGGCCGGCTTCCAGCGCGTGATTCAGCGCGCCGTCATCCATGTCCAGAGTTCCGGCCGCGAGGAGGTGACCGGCGCCAACGTGCTCGTCGCGATCTTCGCCGAGCGCGAAAGCCATGCAGCCTATTTCCTGCAGGAACAGGACATGACCCGCTACGATGCGGTCAACTACATTTCGCACGGCATCGCCAAGCGACCGGGGCTAGACGAGCCGCGCGCGGTGCGCGGCGTCTCCGACGACAGCACGGAGGCCGAAGAAGGCGACGAAGCCGGCGGCAAGGAAAGCGCGCTCGACGCGTGGGCCGTCAACCTCAACGAGAAGGCGCGCGCCGGCAAGGTCGACCCTCTGATCGGACGGGATGCCGAGCTGCGCCGCACGATCCAGGTGCTGTGCCGGCGCAACAAGAACAACCCGCTCTATGTCGGTGACCCCGGCGTCGGCAAGACCGCCATTGCCGAGGGCCTCGCCAAGAAGATCGTCGAGGGCGACGTGCCCGACGTGCTGCACGATGCGACCATCTTCTCGCTCGACATGGGCGCACTGCTTGCCGGTACCCGCTATCGCGGCGATTTCGAAGAGCGCCTGAAGCAGGTGATCAAGGAAATCGAGAACTACGAAGGCGCGATCATGTTCATCGACGAGATCCATACGGTGATCGGCGCCGGCGCCACCTCCGGCGGCGCGATGGACGCGTCCAACCTGCTCAAGCCGGCTCTGGCCTCCGGCACGCTCCGGTGCATCGGCTCGACGACCTACAAGGAGTACCGCCAGTTCTTCGAGAAGGACCGGGCGCTGGTCCGTCGGTTCCAGAAGATCGACATCAACGAGCCCTCGCTGCCTGACAGCATCGATATCCTCAAGGGCCTGAGGCCCTATTACGAGGAACATCATTCGGTTCGCTATACCAACGAGGCGATCCGCTCGGCCGTGGAGCTCTCGGCGCGGCATATCCACGACCGCAAGCTGCCCGACAAGGCGATCGACGTGATCGACGAATCCGGCGCGTCGCAGAAGCTGCTCCCGGAAAGCCGGCGCAGGAAGACCATCGGCGTCAAGGAGATCGAGGCGACCGTTGCCACCATGGCGCGGATCCCGCCCAAGTCCGTTTCCAAGGACGACGCCGAGGTGCTCTCCCACCTGGAGACCAACCTCAAGCGGGTGGTGTTCGGTCAGGACAGGGCGATCGCGGAGCTTTCCTCCGCCATCAAGCTGGCGCGGGCTGGCCTTCGCGAGCCGGAAAAGCCGATCGGCAACTATCTCTTCTCCGGGCCGACCGGCGTCGGAAAGACCGAGGTTGCCCGCCAGCTTGCCGACCTGATGGGCGTCGAGCTGCTGCGCTTCGACATGTCGGAATATATGGAGCGGCACACCGTCTCGCGGCTGATCGGCGCGCCGCCGGGCTATGTCGGCTTCGACCAGGGTGGACTGCTGACCGACGGTGTCGACCAGAATCCGCACTGCGTGCTGCTGCTCGACGAGGTGGAGAAAGCCCATCCGGACCTGTTCAACATCCTCCTGCAGGTGATGGATCACGGCAAGCTGACCGACCACAACGGCAAGTCGGTCGACTTCCGAAACGTCATCCTGATCATGACCACCAATGCCGGTGCCGCAGATCTGGCCAAGCCTGCAATGGGCTTCGGCAGCTCGAAGCGGACGGGCGACGACGAGGAGGCGATCGATCGCCTGTTCTCGCCGGAGTTCCGCAACCGGCTCGATGCGATCATCAGCTTCAGCGCGCTGCCGCCCGAGGTCGTCCACAGGGTGGTCGAGAAGTTCGTGCTGCAGCTTGAGGCACAGTTGGCCGATCGCGGCGTGACCTTCGAGCTCGACGAGCCGGCGACCGCCTGGCTCGCGACACGCGGCTACGACGAGCGCATGGGCGCCCGTCCGCTCGGCCGCCTGATCCAGGAGAAGATCAAGAAGCCGTTGGCCGAGGAAGTGCTGTTCGGCAAGCTGCAGAAGGGCGGCGTGGTCAAGGTCAGCGTCGACGAGGCGGCGGAAGGCGGACCTGTGCTGAAGCTGGATTCCATCCCTGACGAGAATGCCCGGCCGAAGCCCAAGCCGAAGAAGGCTGCAGCGAAGAAGAGCAAGCCGGCGACCCGTTCACGCAAAAAGCCGCCGAAGAAGGGTGGCGGTGGCTCGGTCCCGCAGGTTCCGCTGAAGGTCGATTAGGTGCCTGGCTGACAGGGTCAGCGTTTGGGATGTTCACTTTCTACCCCCGTCCGTGCCGGATGTGAAGCGAAATGCCGGCGCGGTGCGGGGTGGCCGTTGCGCTCGTGCCGCCTGCAGCCGAAGGATCGGTGGGGCGGCAAACGCATAATCCCTGATAAAGGCCACGGAATTCCCTGTTTTCACCCCGGAAATTCCCTGTTTTCAGTCGGTGCAATTCGCGCTCCTCTCATAGGTATTTTTGCGCAAGTGCCTGTTATCGCAGGGGATTTGTGGTTGCGCCCGACTGTGCGGGTGTCGCGAATCCGCAAAATTCCCTGTTATTTCCCTGTTCTTCGGTCCGGAGAGACCGGCCGCATCGTCGACCGGCGTGCCGGTTTGGCCGTGCCCGCAGTATGGAAACAGCCGCATTTGTCTTGGGCGGGATTTGACGTAAGACAGGCATATGGCGACTCAGGACGGCGAAGAGGCCCCTCCAGGGCATGCGGGGTTTTTTCGCGGGATGCTGGGTGTCGTCTCGATCCCGGCGGCAATCCTGATGGCGTCGATCTTCGGATTCGGCGTGCTATGCCGGGAGTCCGGTCTCTCGCTCGGTCATGCCGTGGTCATGACCGGGGCGATCTGGGCGCTTCCGAGCCAGGTGGTGCTGACCGGATCGATCGTCGCCGGTTCGTCGCTTCCCGCCGCTGCCCTGGCCGTCACACTATCGGCGATCCGGTTGATGCCGATGACCGCGGCATGGGTGCCGGTCGTGCGCGATCCCGGTGGCCGTCGCTGGAAGGTGCTGTTCCTGGCCCATTTCGTCGCTGTCACGTCCTGGGTCTGGGCGTTCATGAAGCTGCCATCCGTGCCGCGCGCCGGCCGGCTCGCCTATTTTGCCGGCTTCGCCGTGACGCTATCCGTGCTCAATATCGCAATGACCGCCATCAGCTACGAACTCGCCGGGACCATGCCGCCGATGCTGGCCGGGTCGCTGTTCTTCCTGACGCCGATCTATTTCGTAACCGCGCTGAGCGCGGCCGCGCGCCATCTCGCCGAGAAGCTCGCCATGCCGATCGGCATTGTCCTCGGCCCGGTGTTCTTCCATCTCCAGGTCGGGCTCGACCTGGTCTGGGCAGGCCTGATCGGCGGCACCTTCGCA
>DATHRP010000549.1:0-4775 GCA_035465195.1 Afifellaceae bacterium
TGCCGACGAAGGCCACTGGCCGATCCTTCGCCTTGCCGCCCTTCCAGGTCATCACGACGACGCGCGGCGGACGGCTGGAGCCGCGGGCCACGCCCATCAGGGCGCCCATCCTGTTCCGGTTCAGCGCCTTCTCGTCCAGCACGTCGACGGATACGCCGAGCTTCTTCAGTTCCGTCAGCCGTTCCGCGAATTCGATGGGCCCCAGCATGTTGGCGGGCTCGTTGACCAGGTCGCGCGCGAAAGAGACACCGTCGGCCACCTGCGATTCGACCTTCCAGGCGCGCGCCGCCGCGGCGTTGCCCGCAACCGATATCTTCACCTTGCGCGATTTCGGCTTCTTGCCGTTCGACTGGGACTTGTACTTCTCGAAGGCGTAGCTGCGCAGGGCGATGCCCTGGGCGACGGAAGCCGCCTGACCCGGCTCGACGGCTGACCCGTCCGCGCGGTCCAGAAGCACAGTCACCCGGGTGGCCGACTTCACCAGCCCGCCGATCGCGCCGCCCAGGCGGAACCAGTCGATCGGCTTCATCTTGTCCGGCTCGCCGAGGCCGATGGCCACCACCCGGTCGACTTTCGCGCCCGCCGGCGCGAGAATATCCAGCGATTTCAGCTGCCCGCCTTCGAAATCGGAGATGCCGGCGGCTTTCTTGAACATCGCCGCAAATCCGTCCGCCAGGCCGGCCGCCGTCTTGGACAGAGCAAGCGACTTGTCGGTCAGGATGAACACCGTTCCCCCGGTCGGTGCGGCGAGCTTCGAAAATCCTATCGTCAGCGGTCCGGCCATCGGTGATTCTGCTCCTGTTTTCCGGCGTTTTTTCAAGGTTGCCCGATAGACAGGGCGCTTGCACATTGCGTCAAGTTCATTTTTCATTAACCATGATTCTTCGTGGATTCTTAGCCACGTTAAGGTTACTCGATTGGCCGGGGTATGCATCGGCGAACGCTTTGCGCCGTGCATGGGAAAGGGTATGCGTATGTCGCTGATGGAGCGCTATATTTTCAGGCGCGTCACATCCGCGTTTCTCCTGACACTGGCCGTTCTGACCGGCACATTGTGGCTCACCCAAATTCTCAAGGAACTCGACGTCGTGACCGCCAAGGGTCAGACGATCTGGATCTTCCTCGTCATGACCATGATGGCCATGCCGGCGCTGATCCAAGTGATCGCGCCGATCGCCTTCCTGATCGCCGCCGTTTTCGTCCTGAACGGGTTGAATTCCGACAGCGAAATGGCCGCGATGACCGCCTCCGGCGCGTCCCGGCGCATGATCGGCAGGCCGTTCTTCGTCATGGCCTTCGCCGTGGCGATCGTCCTGTCGCTGCTCTACAACGTCGTCTCGCCGATCTCCCTTTCCGGTCTGCGGCTTCTGATCATCCAGGTCCGCGCGGATCTGATCGCGGCGCTGGTCAAGGATGGCGGCTTCCGAAGCGTCGAGGACGGACTGACGATCCATATCCGCGAAAAGGCGCCCGACGGGCGTTTTTTGGGCATCTTTGTCAACGATGATCGCAAGCCGAGCGAGTCCCTGCAGTACATCGCCAAGTCCGGCGTCCTGCTGGAAAACGACCAGGCTTCGTTTCTGGTGATGGAGGACGGCGATCTCGTGCGCCGTGACAACGAATCGCAATCGACAAGCGTGGTGGCGTTCCAGACCTATGGCTTCGATCTCAGCCAGTTCACCGAATCGACGTCTGCGCCGCTCATCAAGCCGCGCGAGCGGGTGACCATGAACCTGTTGGATATTCCGGCTGACGATCCGTACCGGATCAGATATCCCGACCGATTTGCATCCGAAGTGCATGAACGGCTGTCGGCGCCGCTCTACCCGATTGCGTTCACGCCGATCCTGCTCGCGTTTCTCGGCCGGCCGCGCACCAACCGGCAGGACCGGGGCTTCGCGACCCTGGCCGCGATCGCAATCTGCGTGCTGCTTCGCGGTGCCGGGTTTGCCGCTGTTGCCGCGGCCAATTCCTCTCAGCTGATAATCCCGTTCCTGTATATCGTGCCGCTGGCGGGCATGGCGGGCGGGTTCCTGATGCTGTCCACGAATGCGCGCCTGCGGATGCCGCGGTTCGCGGAACGGATTGCCGACCGGGCCGCCGGCCTGATCCAGCACATCATCGACAGGTTCCGTCCGGATAGCCCGAGCGGAGGTACGGTCGCATGATGCTGTTCGGCACCATCAACCGCTACGTCGCACGCCGGTTCCTGGCGACGATCTCGGCGATCGTGCTGGGCGTGATATCGCTGATCGTCATCATCGATTTCGTCGAGCAGTTCCGCAAGTTCGGCGACCGGCCGGATTTCACCGGCTGGACCAGCATGAAACTCGCCGGCATGCACACGCCTGCGATCATAGAGCAGTTGATGCCGTTCATACTCCTGTTCGGCACGATAATCTGCCTGCTCAGCCTGTCGCGTCGCTTCGAACTGGTCGTCGCACGGGCGTCCGGCCTGTCTGTCTGGCGCTTCCTGTCGGCGCCGCTGGTTATCGCGGTTCTGGTCGGCATTGCCTCCAGCACACTCCTCAACCCGCTGGCGACACGGCTGACCAACGACGCGGAAGAGCTTGAAGCCGGTTTGCGAAGCTCGAAATCGCGACACGACGACACCGGCATCTGGTTCCGCCAATCGTCGCAGAACGGATCGTCGATCATGCATGCCGCCGGCGCAAGCAAGCGCGGCCCGGTGCTGAGCGGCGTCCGTGTGTTCGTGTTCGATCACAATGGCCGTTTCAGCGAGAAGATCGACGCCGACCGCGCGGTCTACCAGAACAAGTCGTGGCGGCTGGAATCGGCGCTGATCGCCGCCAAGGGCGAGCCGCCGCTCTCCGTCGACACGTTTATCCTGCCGACCCGGCTCAGCCGCAAGGACATTCGCGACAGCCTGACGCTGCCGGAAAACCTGTCCTTCTGGGACCTTCCCGATTTCATCGACACGGCACGGCAGACGGGGGTCAACACCGACCGATTTCTGCAGGCCTACCACCAGCATCTGGCGCGCCCGATATTCCTCGTTGCCATGGTCATCATCGCGGCCACCGTGAGCCTGCGGCTGACGCGATATGGCGGCACTGGAAAACTTGTCCTGACTGGTATTGCCGCCGGCTTTCTGCTTTATGTTGTCACCGAGGTCATCAGCGATCTTGGGGGAAACGGGATTCTTAGTCCGGCGCTATCCGCATGGGCGCCCGGTATCATTGCCCTGACTTTCGGGGCGACCGTACTTCTGTATCAGGAGGACGGATGAGAGCCTGGCCGCCGACAGTGACTGACGTGCGCCGCCCCTGCCGGGGGAACCGGCTTGCGGGAGCCATTGCCCTCGCATTCCTGCTGGCGGCCGTGCCATGCGCCGATGCTGTTGCACAGCTGATCGATCCGCAACGCAATACGCTGGCCGACCGGATCAATATCGATCCCGACGCGCGGCTGCTGCTGGAAGCCGACCAGCTGATCTACGATTTCGACCGGGAAACCATCACGGCCGTCGGCGGCGTGCAGGTCTACTATGACGGCTATACCGTGGAGACCGCGCGACTGACCTATGACCAGCGGTCCGGTCGGCTGATCGCATCGGGCGGCGTACGCATCGTCGAGCCGGGAGGCACCATCATCACGGCGGAAGAGATCGACATCACCGACGATTTCCGCGACGGGTTCCTGCAGAGCCTCTCCGTCGAGACGGTGCAGAGGGCACGCTTTTCGGCGCGCAGCGCCGAGCGCCGCGACGGCAACGTCACGGTTTTCAACCAGGGTGCGTATACCGCGTGCGAGAAGTGCGCGGAGCATCCCGAAAGACCGCCGCTCTGGCAGATCAAGGCCACCAAGATCATCCACGACCAGCGCGAGCAGACGGTGCGCTACGAAGAGGCCAAGCTCGAGTTTCTCGGCGTGCCGATCGCCTATGTGCCGTTTTTCGTCCACGCCGATCCCAACGTGAAACGCAAGAGCGGCTTCCTGATGCCGTCTGTCACCGGCTCGAGCGCCGTCGGCGTCGGCCTCACAATCCCAGTTTTCTACAACATGGCGCCGAATTACGACCTGACATTCTCGCCGACGATCTATTCGATACAGGGCCTGCTCGGCCAGGTGGAGTGGCGGCACCGGGTCATGAGTGGCTCGTACAATGTCAGGCTGTCAGGCATCTTCCAGCAGGACCAGAGCAGGTTCGTCGACCAGGGCCGGCAGCTTTCCGGTTTCCGCGAGTTCCGCGGCAGCGTCCAGAGCGAGGCGAAATTCTACATCAACCGCCAGTGGTCGTGGGGCTGGGACCTGATCGCGACGACAGACCGGGCCTTCGGGCGCGACTACGACATCGAGGGCGCGACCGCGCGCGACATACCGGCGTCGATCTACCTGACCGGCGAGAGCGAGCGGAACCATTTCGATCTGCGGGCGATGTATTTCCGCGTCCAACGCGAGAACACCATCGAGACCGATGCGGTCGTGGCGACCACCTATGAGCATGACGACCAGGCGGAGCAGGCCATCGTGCATCCGGTGATGGACCATAATTACGTCGTCGACCGTCCCGTAGCGGGCGGTGAGCTGCGGATCAATTCCAACTTGACGAGCCTAACGCGCGAGGACAGCGACCTCAGGACCGTTCCGGCCGTCGATTATTATTCCGGCGTCGCCGGCACCTTCACGCGCGCGACGACCGACGTCTCGTGGCAGCGCACCTTCATCGGCCCAGGCGGGCAGGTGTTTACGCCGTTCGCCTACGTCAAGGCCGACCTGAACTGGGTCGGCGCCGACGATCCTGCCGCCGGCCT
>DATHRP010000550.1:0-1523 GCA_035465195.1 Afifellaceae bacterium
TGACGCTAACGGCTCCGGCCTATTCCCAGACACCGCCGAACGTGCTTGTCGTCGGCCAGATCGCCGAGCCGAAATCGCTCGATCCGCACGCGGTTACCGCGGTGAACGACTTCCGCATCCTGATGAACGTCTATGACGGTCTGACCCGCTACAAGGACGGCACCCTGGAAGTCGAGCCGGCGCTGGCCGAAAGCTGGACCGTCTCCGATGACGGCCTCACCTACACGTTCACGCTCCGCCAGGGCGTCAAGTTCCACGACGGCACCGACTTCAACGCGGAAGCCGTGAAGTTCAACTTCGACCGCATGCTGAAAGAGGACCACCCTTTCCATGATACCGGGCCGTTTCCGCTCTCATTCTTCTTCTCCGCGGTCGAGGAGGTCACGGTCGTCGACGGCTATACCGTCGCCTTCAAGCTGAACGCGCCATATGCCCCGTTCCTCTCAAACCTCGCCTATCCGACCGGGCTGATCGTCTCTCCGGAAGCGGTCAAGCAGCACGGCAAGGATTTCGGCCGCAATCCGTCGGGAACCGGCGCCTACCGGTTCGCCGAATGGGAAGCCAACGCCAAGGTGGTAGTGGTCCGCAACGACGAGTACTGGGACGGCGCGCCGTCGCTGGAGGCGGTGGTCTACCGCCCGATCACCGACACCAATACGCGGATCGCCGAGATGCTGTCCGGCAATCTCGATGTCATGGTCGAGGTGCCGCCCGACAGTCTCGGCCAGTTTCGCGACAACCCCGAATACAAGGTTCTCGAGCAGGCCGGACCGCACGTCTGGTTCCTGATCCTCAATGCCAAGGAAGGGCCATTCGCCAATAAGGAAATCCGCCAGGCCGCGAATTACGCCATCAACAAGAAGGCATTGGTCGACAACATATTGCAAGGCACCGCCGATATCGCGGCCGGTCCTACGCCGCCGGCCTTCGCCTGGGCGTACAATGAATCGCTGGAGCCCTATCCCTACGATCCGGAGAAGGCCAAGGCGCTCCTGAAAGATGCCGGCTATGACGGCAAGGAACTCACCTTCTACGTCACCGAAGGCGGCTCCGGCATGCTTGATCCCGTCGCCATGGGGACCGCGATCCAGGCTGATCTGCAGGCTGTCGGTATGAAGGTCAACATCGAGACCTACGAGTGGAACACATTTCTCGGAAAGGTGAACCCGGGACTGGAAGGCAAGGCCGACATGGCCGAGATGGCCTGGATGACCAACGACCCCGACACGCTGCCCTATCTGGCACTACGCACCGAAGCCTGGCCCGACAAAGGCGGCTTCAATTCCGGCTACTATTCGAACCCGAAGGTCGACGAACTCCTGAACAAGGCGCGCCAGGTCACCGACCAGGACGCGCGCGCCAAGCTGTACAAGGAGATGCAGACGATTGTGCAGGAAGACGCGCCCTGGGTGTTCGTCGCCAACTGGAAGCAGAACGCCGTCACCAAGTCCGGCGTGGAAAACTTCAAGCTGCACCCGTCATTCTTCCTGATGCTGCAGGATGTCGCCAAGCCGCAATAGGCG
>DATHRP010000551.1:0-1988 GCA_035465195.1 Afifellaceae bacterium
ACAATATGCGCTCGATGCGACATCTTTTGGGCAGAATGCTATTGAACGGCGACCCTAGCCCGGCAAATGCCAAGACTTGGTTAACCATAATACATTCTTTCAGGGATTTTGCGCCAGCCGCCGGACCCGGTCTCAGCCGGAGTGGGCTTCGTCCTCCGCCGTCTTGCGGCTGTTCCAGGCGACAAGGTCGCCGGTTAGGTCGGCAAGTTTCGGACGCTCGCCGGCGACGAAGGGCAGCGGCCGGCTGACGTCCATGGCCGAAAGGCCGATACGGGCCGTCATCAGACCGTTGACGACACCCTCGCCGAGACGGGCGGAAAGCCGGGCGGCCAGACCCTGTCCGATGACCTGCTGGAACAGCGTTTCGCCGACGGCGATCGATCCGGTGACCGCCAGGTGGGCGAGGACAGCGCGCATCAGCCGGAGCAGGCCGAAAAAGCCGGGGCGGCCGCCATAGAGCGTGGCAAGCCGGCGGATCAGCCGTACGCCTTCCCAAAGCACGAAAGCGACGTCGACGAAGGCGCGCGGGCTGACGGCGGTGACGACCGAGACGCGCTTGGCCGCCTGGGTGACCAGCAGGCGGGCCTCTTTGTCGAGCGGTGTCATGAGGTCGCGCTCGGCCAGCATGATCAGGTCGCGGCCGTCCATGACCTCGGGCAAATGCCCGGCGAGACGGTTGCGGCCGCGCGCGGTATCGACCCGGCCGGAATAAAGCGCGATCAGTTCGCGCGCCAGCCGCTGGGCGGCCTTGCCGTCGTTGCGCTCGATCGCGCCGTCAGCGGCGAGCCGGAGATGGGCGACTTTCTTGAGCCTGAATATGCCGGCGATTTCCCGTCCGACGATGCCGAGCAGTGCGAGCAGGAAAATTCCGACGAGTGTGACGCCGGTCCAGCCGAGCCAGTCAGCACGGGAAAACAGGTCGCGGATCAGACTTTCTATCCAGAGGCCCGCTGCGAGCGAAAGCAGGATCCCGCCGGAGGCGACGAGCAGCCGGCCAAGGCGCAGTCCGCGGCGCTTCGGATTCGCGATGCCTTCAACGGCTTCGTGTGCATCGTGCTGAACCGGGTCGAGTTCCTCGATCTCGGGCAACAAAATCGTCTGTACGGATGGATCATCCAGGCGATAAGCGGCAGGAGCACGGCCCTGCCGGGTGCGGTCGCGCGTCATCTCAGGCGGTCTCCTATCAGATAGTCGAGCGCCTGGTCGAGGCGGATATGCGGCAGCGACAGGGTCAGCCCTTCCGCAGTTCGCTCCAGCGCGGGCGGGCGAAAGCGCAGATAGCGCAATGCGAGCTGATCGTTGTCCGGTTTGTCGCGATGTTGAAAGATCGAGTCCGGATCGTCCGGCAAGTCACCGGGGAACAAGGCGATTTCCGTTTCGCCGTCATAAGTTTCGCCGGCCATGTGCTGGCCCTTTTCCGGTATGCCGGCAATGGCCGGAAGCTGCCGGCCCTTGCGGGTCACCTCGACCTCGCGGGTTGCCCGTACCGCGGCAATCGGCATGACGCGCACCCTGGCGCCGGAATAGGCGGCGCGGCGGGCGGCATTGTCGATCAGCCTGCGGAGCAGGGCGGCGAGATTGTCGTGATCGCCGCGGTGAACATGATCGGCCTTGGTCGCCGCAAACAATATGCGGTCGATCCGCCGGGAGACGATGTTCGGCATCCAGCCGCGCTCGCCGGTGCGGAAACAGGAAAGGACATCGGCGAGAGCGGTCTCGAGATCGCTCAATGCGGCCGGGCCGGCATTCAGTGCCGCCAGCATGTCGACGAGAACGATCTGCCTGTCGAGACGGGCGAAGTGATTTCGAAAGAACGGCCTGACGACAAGATTGCGGTAGGCCTCGTAACGACGCTCCATCATTTCGGAAAGCGAGCTGCGGCTGCCGGACCCGTCGCCCGACAGGTCCAGCGGCGCGAATGTCAGCGCAGGTGAACCGTCCAGATCTCCAGGCATCAGGAACCGGCCGGGCGGAAGCATCGACAATGC
>DATHRP010000552.1:0-1812 GCA_035465195.1 Afifellaceae bacterium
CGAACATGGCGGGCTCGACGGTCTGATCGGGCAGGCGGCCGCCCTTGTGGAAGCGGGAATCGATCTCGACAGTCTGGTCGCGCTCGCAGCGCCGGTCGGTCAGGGTGGCTTCTCGGAGCCGTGCTTCGAGGCGGAGTGCCGCGCCGCCGCGCTGCCGCCACCGGGGCAGCGGATCGCCGTCGCGCAGGATATCGCCTTCGCCTTCGCTTATCCGCACATGCTGCAGGGCTGGCACGGAGCGGGCGCGGAGATCTCCCTCTTTTCGCCGCTTGCCGACGAGGCGCCGGCGGAGGATTGCGATTTCATCTTCCTGCCGGGCGGCTACCCGGAGCTGCATGCCGGCCGGCTGGCCGGGGGCCATATATTCAGGACCGGCATGCTTGCGGCGGCGGAACGCGGCACTGCGGTCTACGGCGAGTGCGGCGGCTACATGGTGCTCGGCGATGCAATTGTCGACGAGACCGGCGAACGCCACGCCATGCTCGGCCTGCTGCCGCTGACGACCAGTTTCGCGGAGCGCCGGCTGCATCTCGGCTATCGCCGTCTCGAACCATTGGCCGGCGCGCCGTGGGACATGCCGCTCAGGGCGCACGAGTTCCACTATGCCAGCATCGTCGAGGAAGGCGCGGCGGACCGGCTGTTCGACGCCGGCACCGGCGACGGCGACCCGCTCGGCGCGATCGGGCTCAGGCGCGGCCGGGTGACGGGCTCGTTCGCCCATGTGATCGAGGCTGAACGATGAGCGCTGCCGCCAGGACCCTGATCCCGCTGCTGCTCCTCGCCCTCGCATCCTGCGATCTCGGGTCGGACCGCGTCGAACCCGTCGCCATTCCGGATGCGTCCGAAGTGGTCTATGTCCGCGTCTGGCAATCGGGTGTCGAGCACCGCATCGCCAATCGCGATTCGATCGGCCGGATCGTCGCGATCATCGGGTCCGACGACCTGGTCTGGCGAAAGGCCGACACGACATTCCCGACGCCGGAAGCGCGGGTCTCGTTCCGCCTCAGGACCAACGAGGAGCTGTTCGTGACGTTCGTCGGGGCAAACTGGATCGGCGACCCGCCGGCCGCGGTGGCGATGATCGACGATTCCGAGATGGAGGCGCTGCGGAAGGCTCTCGCCCTCGACTAGCTCCGGTTCGGATTCCGAGAAAACGCAATCACGCCCGCCGCTTCGGTCTCAGGATGTGCGCGTGCGCGCCGTCATAGAGCGCGGAGTCGCGGAAGTCCTGGTCCGCAAGCGCGGGGCCGACGAAGATCAGCGCCGTGCGGGTGATCTTCGCCTTGCGGGCAATCTCGCGGATGGTGGCGAGCGTGCCTTCGTGGATCGCCTGGTCGGGCCAGCCGACCCGGTAGGCGATGACGGCCGGGCAGTCGGCGCCGTAGAGCGGGATCAGCTGGCGCTCGATCTCGCGCAGATTGCGCACCGACAGGTGGATCGCCAGCGTCGCGCCGGAACGGCCGAGGATGGCGAGATCCTCGCCATCGGGCATCGCAGAGGACTTCATCGCGGTGCGGGTCAGGATCACCGTCTGGCTGATTTCCGGCACCGTGAGCTCGCGGCCGAGGGCGGCGGCCGCCGCGGCAAAGGCCGGCACGCCGGGCGTGATGTCGTAGGGAATACCGAGCGCCTTCAGGCGGCGGATCTGCTCGGCGATCGCGCCGTAGAGCGACGGGTCGCCGGAATGGACGCGGGCGACGTCCTGGCCGGCCTCGTGGGCCGCGCGAATCTCCGCGATGATCTCGTCGAGCGTCATCGGCGCCGTGTAGATGACCTTCGCGCCTTCTGGCGCGGAGTCGACGACCTCCGCCG
>DATHRP010000553.1:0-3254 GCA_035465195.1 Afifellaceae bacterium
CGTGAATCGAGCCCGGCCAAAACCGAAAGAACAGGGAAATAACAGGGAATTTGCGAAAAATCTGCCCCGGATTCGGCCGTCTCAGGCCGGAATTGCTAAGCAAATTCAGACACATAAGTGAAAACGGCGATTGCAGGAACAGGGAACTTCGCGACTGAAAACAGGGAATTTCCGGGCTGAAAACAGGGAATTACCTTGCAGAAAGCAGGGAATTCGGCGTCGGACATCACGCAGAATCGTGAAGGTTACCACGCCGGCCGTCTCGCTTGCCTCTAGCCGGCACCGCCCTGCTCGCCGGCCGGCTGGAAGCGCCCGACGAAGGTCTTGCGGTCGCCCGGATAGATCAGCGTGACCTGTGTGATCGTCAAGGAGCCGTCCCGGCCGTTGCTCCCCGTTCCGCTTCCCCGGCCACTCCCCGAGCCACTCCATGTCTTGCGGTCGAGGCGGTGACAACTGTCGGTTCTTTCTGTCGTCATTTCGGCAGAGCCCGTTTGGCTCAATGATCATACTCGTCGTGCCGCCGCAGCCATTCCATCGTGAAGGACAGGCCTTCCTCGTTGCGGCCTTTGGGGACGATGTCGAGATAGTGGTAGGCTGCGATAAACATATCGAGGCCGCGCTCATAGACGGAATAGGTGTGGTAGATGTCGCCGGTGTCGTCTTTGTAGAAGACGCTGGCGCCGGGAGCTTCGGTGCTTGGAAAACCCCGGACCTTGTAATTGTAGTAAGCCTTGTTGCCGTCGATCTCGTCCTGCGAAAACGAGACGTGATAATCTTCGTTGAAATCCGTGCCGTTCGAAGACAGCCATTTAAATCGCCAGCCCATGCGTTTTCTGTACGGCTCGAATTCCTCGAAGGGCGCGCGCGAGACGGCGACCATGCTCACATCACGCGCGTTCAGGAGAACGATCGCGGGGTCGAAATGGTCGGCGAGGAAAGAGCAGCTCTTGCAGCCTTCCTCCCACCCGGGGCCGTACATGAAGTGGTAGACGATGAGTTGGTGGCGGCCGTCGAACAGATCGGACAGCGTTTCCTGGCCGTCCGGCCCGTTGAACGTGTAAGTCTTGTCGACTTTCTCCCAGGGAAGGGCGAGCCGATCCTTAGTCAGTTCGTCACGGGCGCGCGTAAATGCCTTTTCTTTCTCCAGCAGTGTCTTGCGGGCTTCGACCCATTGATTGTGCGGCAAAACCTGATGATCAGCCATGTGACTATTCCTCCGCGTGTGAATCGGATCAGGATGGGTGGACATCCAACATTTTAGTCATTACTGAAATGTTGGAGCGAATAAGCCAGAGAGTCAAGAGCACTGGAATGACAGCGGACGTCTATCATGCGATCTCCGACCCCAATCGTCGACGACTGCTCGACCTGCTTAGTGGGCAGGAGCGGTCGGTTCAGGACCTGATGCCGTTCTTCACGGTCACGGTCGGTGCAATTTCACAGCATCTCAAAGTGCTGCTTGAATGCGGGCTCGTGCTGCGCCGCAAGGCGGGGCGCCATCGGCTTTACCGGGCCAGCCCGCAGGCGCTCAAGGAAGTCCACGACTGGACCGCGCAATTCAGCGCGTTCTGGGGACCCCGCCTCGACAGGCTGGGCGACTATTTGGATGAGGCGCCATGAAATTCGATATCACTTTCGACCGGATCTTTCCGCATCGGCTTGAGAAGGTCTGGCAAGCAGTGACGGACCGAACGACTCTCAGCGCCTGGCTGATGGAGACTGATTTCGTGCCCGAGGGTGGTCGCGAGTTTCAAATGTGGTGCGATGACGGTGAAGGCGGCGAGGACAGGCACCTGTGCAGGGTTCTGGATATCGAGCCGCCGAACAGGATGCTCTGGTCGTGGGTGTTGCGCGGACGTCAGGGCGACGGCGAGACGATAGTGGAGTTCGTTCTCGAAGAAGTCGCAGACGGCACGCGCCTGACCATTCGTCATCGCGGCGACCGCGACCCTGACACGATCGAGCGGTTCAAGTCCGGCTGGCCATACAAGCTGGAGCAGTTGGCGACTGTCTTCGACCGGCCTGATCAAAAGTAGATGGAGCGACGCCTCGTTGTGACGCAAGGCAGCACAGGGTTAAGACCAAGCCAACATCCGCTCGACGACCATGTTGGCTCAGCGCCGGAATAATGATTGTGGGTCAGCGCCCGGTATCTGCAAGGGCTTACCGATCAAGCGTTGGAGTCATACCGCTAGGATCCGATATCGGGCTGCGCGCCGCGGGTTTAGGGCTGCTCCCCGGCCGGCTGGAAGCGCCCGACGAAGGTCTTGCGGTCGCCCGGATAGATCAGCGTGACCTGGGTGATCGTCAAGGAGCCGTCCCGGCCGTTGCTCCCCGTGACGCTCCCCGTACTGCTTCCCGAGCCACTCCACGTCTTGCGGTCGAGGCGGAGACAGGGCGATCCGGGCGCGATGTCGAGCTTGGCCGCCACGTCCGGATCGGCCGCGACCGCCGAGATCACGTTTTCCGCCTCGTTCCACGGCACATGGTTGAGAAGCCATTCGCCGGGCGGCGTGTCGTCGAAGCTCTCGTTCGCCGCCGACGGCACGGCATCGAGATTGATCCAGCGGCGCTCGAACAGCATCGGCACGTCGCCGGCGAGGTGCCGGCAGGTGAGGTGCAGGATTTTGGCTTCGCCGCCGCTCTTCTGCTGCGCCGTCGTCCGCGTCCGCGACAGGAGTTCGTAGCGGTAGACATGACCGGCCGCCAGGATATCCGTGCGCGGCACGCCGATGGTCATCGGCGTATCGTGGGAGACCTGTTCGGCGACGAAGCTGCCGGCCTTGCGGCGGCGCACGATCAGGCCCTCGTCGGCCAGCGCCTGCAGCGCGCGGCTCACCGTCATCCGCGAGACGTTGAGGGATCGGGTGAGCTCGGATTCGAAGGGCAGGCGGTCGCCGGGCGTGAGCTCCCGCGCGGAGATCTTGCGGGCAAAGGCCTTGCGGATCTGCTCGTGCAGCGGGCCCTGGCCGTCGAGCTGGAGGTCGATTTCACTCACCGAGCCGCTCCATCGCCTGCCGGAAGTCCTGGAGCACCGTTTCGTGGCGGACATGACGTCCGTGCTGGACGACGTGGCGTCCGCCGATCCAGACATCTCTGACGCAGCTCTTGTCGCCGGAGAAGATCCAGCCGTTCAGGAGATTGTCGTCGCCGCTTCGGGCGGCAAGCGCCGGGTGGTCGGCATCGAGCGCTACCAGGTCGCATGACAGGCCGGCGGCGATCCCGCCGGCCGGGCGGGCCAGCGCCTGGTTCCC
>DATHRP010000554.1:0-2413 GCA_035465195.1 Afifellaceae bacterium
GAAGCTCTGACACAATAATGCGTCTCCATGACTATCGAGACGCTCAGCGAGACCAACTGCTTCGGCGGCCGCATCGGCTTCTATAAACATGCCTCCAGGGCCAATGATTGCGACATGCAGTTTGCCGTGTTCGTGCCGCCGCAGGCGGTCGATGGCAAGGTGCCGGTGGTCACTTTCCTGTCCGGGCTGACCTGCACGGAAGAAAATTTCATGGTGAAGAGCGGCGCGCAGCGCGTCGCGGCCGAGCTCGGCATCATGCTCGTCTCGCCGGACACGAGCCCGCGCGGTGACGGCGTGCCCGACGATCCCGACGGGGAATACGACTTCGGCCTAGGCGCCGGTTTTTACGTCAACGCCACCGAGCAGCCCTGGTCGCGTCACTACAATATGTACGACTACGTCACGCAGGAACTGCAGGCGGCCGTTTTCGACAATTTCCCCGGCGACGCGGAGCGGCATGGACTCATGGGGCATTCGATGGGCGGCCACGGTGCGTTTACGGTCGGGCTGCGTAATCCGGACTTGTTCCGGTCGCTGTCGGCGTTCGCGCCGATCTGCACGACGCTGAATTCACCCTGGGGCCGCAAGGCGCTCGGGTTTTACCTCGGCAGCGATACAGAAACCTGGAAGGACTACGACGCCAGCGAGGTGGCGCGAAACGTGGGCAATGCCGGCCATTGGGGGAAGATCCTCGTCGACCAGGGTAATGACGACCCCTTTCTGCCAGAGCAACTGCATCCCGAGTTACTCGAGAAAGCCTGTGCCGAGAGCGGCCTCGATCTCGAGTTGCGCTATCACGATGGCTACGACCACGGCTATTACTTCATCTCTACTTATATAGAAGAGCACCTGCGGCACCACGCCGCCAGACTCGGCCTCTGACCGGCCCGCGCCGCCATGGAAGACTGGATCATGCTCGCGCTCGCCATGCTCGCGACGGGCTGTGTGGCGGGTGTGCTTGCCGGTCTCTTCGGTATCGGCGGCGGCATCGTCATCGTGCCGGTGCTCGAGGCGGTGCTGGGGTTGCTGGGCGTGGACCCCGCGATTCGTATGCACGTTGCCGTGGCCACGTCCCTCGCCACGATCATCCCGACGTCGATCTCTTCGGCCAGGGCGCACCATCGCCGGGGGGCGGTCGACGTCGAGGTCGTCAAGCGCTGGGCCGTGTTCGTGCTCGTCGGCGCGCTGCTCGGCGCCTGGATCGCCGCGCAGGTCCATAGCCGCGTGCTCGCGGGCGTGTTCGCGACGCTGGCCCTGCTGGTGGCGGTCAAGATGGTGTTCTTTCCGACCAGTCGCAATCTCACGGAGAGCGTGCCGCGTGCCCCGTGGGTGGTCGTGATCCCGACGGCGATCGGCTGCTTTTCCAGCATGATGGGCATCGGCGGCGGCACGTTCTCGGTGATGACACTGACGCTCTTCAACGAGCCGATCCACCGGGCCGTGGGCACGGCCGCCTTATTCGGTCTGGTTATAAGCCTGCCGGGAACCGCCGGCTTCATCCTGACGGGCCTCGGCGACCCCCGGCTGCCGCCGGCGAGCCTCGGATACGTCAATTTGCTGGGTTTCATCGCGATCGCGCCGACGACCGTGCTTACGGCGCCCCTCGGAGCCCGCATCGCGCATGGCTTCTCCGCTAAAAACCTCAGTATTTTCTTTGGCTTGTTCCTGCTCGTCGTGTCGTTGCGGCTGTTCTACCGGGCGCTGGCGCCGGCCTGAAAAACCGACCAAAAGGTACAATTTCCGCTGCAACCATAAAATGTCGTTCTTTTGCAACATACGTACTTATCGTTAGTAGACAGTGCCTGATCGCGTTGCTAGTATCGGCTACATTGGCTGAAATCCCTTCATCTGGACAAAGTCAGGCCGCAGCGTCCCTTTTGCGCCGAAACAACAATAAATCATCGTCGTGGGGATATTGCGGTGTGTAAATGGGCGGGTCGCGACCGTTACGTCAACAGAATTGTCGCGGCTCATCGACACTACGGCATATGGGGAATAACCATGACGGATAGACCAGAAGCGTCGCCGTGGCTCCGGCTACTGGGCGGCTTTATTGTTTCTGCGAGTCTCGCGTTTTCGTCTCAGGTCCTGGCTCAGGAAGAGTCGGACGAAGAAGAGGACGAAGTCGAAGCGACGGAAGAGATCGTTGTTACCGGTTCTCGCCTGAAACGCGACACCTACTCCAGTATTTCGCCGCTGCAGATCATCACGGGCCAGGTTTCCCGCGAGGTAGGTCTCATCGATGCGGCAGATATCCTGCAGGAATCGACTGCGGCCAGCGGCCAGCAGATCGACCTGACGTTCCAGGGCTTCGTTCTCGACAACGGCCCGGGCGCGACGACGATCAACCTGCGCGGTCTCGGCGAAGCACGCACGCTGGTCCTGATCAACGGCCGCCGCCTGGCACCGGCCG
>DATHRP010000555.1:0-1853 GCA_035465195.1 Afifellaceae bacterium
AACGGCGGCTGCCCATCCATGGCGTCGAACGCCGCTGCCCGGATAGCACCCTGGTAGGATGCGACTTTGGGCGCAGTAAAATGTCGCCCGTTGCGGGTGCGAGACCGTGCCCAGGGAACAATGGTGCCGGGCACGCGGAAAGCGCAGATGAGGGCGGGCGCGGTCATCTCGCCCTCCACACTCGAGCCGCCTTGCCGCTCTCATTCGTCCGCGTCCGGCCTGTCTTTTCGGCCATCCCCATCTTGCCGAGCTCGGAAACCCGCGGCCGCATCGCCAGCCGGTCCACACCGCACACATCGGCGATCTCGTCCGCCGTCAGCCCATCCGGCGCCCTACGGAGCTCCGTGAGCGCCATCGCCCGGAGCGTGCCTGCCCGTGGTGCCATGGCCTCTGCTGCGGCCTGTGACGTGCCGGAGCGTTCCTTGTAGCCCGGTGCGTCGGGATAGCGGGGCGGGGGTGAGTATGAGAAGAGGTCCGGGGTCATCTCACCCCTGCCTTCCGCGCCGCAATTTTCGCCAATAGCGTCTTAGCTTCAGCCACAAGGCTTGCCACATCATCGTCCGCCGCACCTTTCGCTTGTTCGATCTTCAGCGCTTCGAGGTCACGGCGAACAGAGCGCTCGACCAGATCGAGGTAGGCACCATGCAGCTTCGTCGCGAATTGCGGCGTAACCGTCCGCTTGTATCGGCAGACCCATTGGGACCAGTAGTCCAGGCCATACCGGGCCTCCAGCCGCCGCATCGCGCTTTCCGTATCGCCGGATGCGCGGGCCTCGCGGTCAACCATCTCCCGGTGGATCCTCAGGGTCTCGGCGGTCACGTCACCCTCGTTCAAAGACTTTTTGACCGGCATTCAACTCCCTCCATGCTTCACTCACTGCACCAGGAGGGCTACGCATGGACGACGAACTAGACACCTTCATCTCGATCGGCGCTGCTGCGAGCAGCGTCGTGCTTGGCTTACTTGACGCGAAACAACACGGGCCGCGGCCAGCGGCTGCGAACCGACTGGGCCGCGACACCGCACCCCTCGACAGAATAAAAGGCGACGGGACCGCCCACCGGGCAGGGGCTCGCGGCCCCGTCTTTCGGACCCATCGGGGTGAGGTCCGAATGGTGAATGGGTGGCGGGCTTCCCGACGATTCCACATCAGAGTACGCTCCGCTGTCCGGCTGGTGGTCGTCGGGCGTGTTGTGCAGCCCACCCGCCAGGGGCGCTGCATAGGGAGGGCCGGACGCGGTATAGGAAGCGAGTTCTGCCAGGTCGCGCTCGAAGTAGTCCTCGGGCCATCTCGGGAGCGTGAAATAGGCTGCGGTCGCGATGACGGCGCCGCCCGCTGCGAAGATGGCTAGTGTTTCAAACATGGCTGCCCTCACCAACCACGCCGAACGCCTTGCGCGCCCGCTTCAACGCGCGTTGCCAGAGAACCCGTTTACGAACTTGAGTGCGGTAGCGCTCCGATACGGCGTAGCGAACCCGGTGCACGGGAATACGGAGGAAGAACGAAATTGACGCATACGAGTGGCCAGCAGCCCGGAGCCGGTGTGCCTCGCCTTGCCAAGTGTCCATCGTATTCCCCGATCTCCTGCCGAGCCTCGCGCCCGGCGGGTGCATCTATGTCGCGGCGGCTGAAACAGCCTTTTTTTGTAGGCCCCGCCGGCAGTCCCGCCATGCAGCACGCAGGAACAGCGCCCCGGCCCACAGCAACACGGCGGGCGGGATGAGATATCCGATCATGGCGACGGTGGTGGTGAGGGCGCTCATGCTGCCTCCGGCGGTTCCGGTTCACCGCAACGCTCGCACCGCAGCGTCAGGCCGACACGGATGAGCGTCGAGCCGCAGACGTGGCACTC
>DATHRP010000556.1:0-4083 GCA_035465195.1 Afifellaceae bacterium
CGAGCGAAGCGCCGGCCTGATTGACCAGCGCAACGCCGTTCTTGACCTGGTTGTCGGAATTGACGATCAGGCTCTTGATCTCCTTGGAAGCCGTCGCGGCACGCTGTGCGAGCGCCCGGACCTCGTTGGCAACAACGGAGAACCCCCGGCCGGCTTCGCCGGCGCGCGCCGCTTCCACCGACGCGTTCAGTGCGAGGAGATTGGTCTGGAAGGCGATCTCCTGGATCAAGCCGACGATTTCGGTGATCTTTGCAGAGGAATCCTCGATCCCGCCCATTGCCGCGACAGCGCGTTCGGCAATATCGGCCCCCGCCGTCGCCACATCGCGTGCCGCGGACGCCACCTGGTTCGCGTCCTGGGCATTTTCGGCATTCTGGCGGACCGTCGCCGACAACTCTTCCATCGATGCTGTTGTCTCCTCGATGGAGGACGCCTGGTGTTCGGTGCGCAAGGACAGATTGTTTATTCCGGCGGCGATTTCGCGCGTTGCGCCATGCACGGAGCCCGTCACCGAGGAAATCCGCCCGGCAATGGCCTCGATCTGATTGGCCATCCGGTTGATTCCGTTCTTGAGCCGCAGGAACGACCCCGAATAGTCGCCGTCGATGCGTCGTGTCAGGTCGCCCTGTGCCATCGCCGTGACGACCTCAACGGTGTCGGACAGACCACCGTCGACGATGCCGAGCAGGCGGTTCATGCCTTCGCTCAGGCTGAGCATCCTGCCGCTGGCCTGTCCCGGGTCTATCCTGCTCGAATAATCGCCAAGGACGGCTGCCTGTACGACCGAATTGATCTCGTCATTCAGTTCGGCAAGTGCCAGTTCCGTTTCCACTTCCAGCGTCACGTCCGTATGGGTCGCAACCCATCCGCCGTCGGCCAGGGGCTGACGGGTCACCCGGATATACCGGCCGTCGCTCAGTTGATCGGTCCGGCTGGACGATGCGCCTTCCGGTAATTGGTTGAGGCCGGAGAGCTTTTTCTCCACGGCACTGTTGTCCGTGGCACCGTCGAGGATGCCCTGCGAGACGCGATGGGCGATAATTTCGCTATGAAGCGTTCCGACCTTCAGCAATTCGTCCGGCAATCGGTACCACCTGGCATATTTCTCGTTCCAGGCAACAAGACGCTTCTGGCCGTCGAACATGCACAAGCCTTCGTCCATATTGTCGAGCGCGGCTTGAACCCTCATGACCGTATCCCGGAGATCCGCTTCTGCGGCGTCGCGGCTTTTCGATCCGCGCATACGAAGTACTACAAACGCCAGTGCGGCACCGGCAAGCGCAGCGAAAATGAAGCCCGTTAGCGTATGCATGCGACGTCTCCTCCGCACGCAAAGGCGCGCACTTTGCCTGTTCTTCCTGGCCAACCGAATCCGCGAGGGCGTCGACCCGATACCGGAAACCGAGTTCCCCGGAACACCAAATCCCGCCTGAATCTGTATCGGCGTGTCGTGAAATATCGGTAAAAGCACGGCGCAGTGCCCGGATTCGCCTGGCCGGAAAATTCGCTCGTTCCGGGCCTATTCCTCTGATTTGCCGTTATTTTTTCTCGTTTCGAGCTTCGGCAGGAGAAAGGATATCGTCGGCGCGGGCCTCGAAGGCGTCGGCGAAACGGCTGAACACCTTGTCGAACAGGCCGCCGACCAGGATGGCGAGCGCCCGGCTCTTGAACTCGTAGGCAATCGAAAACCGGACCTCGCAACCGCCCATGTCGAGCGGCGCGAAGTGCCAGGTGTTTTGCATCTGCCGGAACGGTCCACTGACATTGTCGGCCCGGATATCCATGTTGTCGCGGTCGAGGACGACACGGCTGGTGATCGTCTCACGCACCAGCTTGTAGCCGATGGTCATGTCGGCAATCATCACCTCGCGCGTACCGTCACGGTCCCTCGCCTTGACGACCAGGCTTTCGCAGAACGGCAGGAACTCCGGATAGCGTTCGACATCGGCCACAAGGTCGAACATGGCCTCAGGACTGTGCTGCACGCGTTTGCGGGCTTCGAAATGGGGCACGATTGCCGCCCGTGATCAGGCGGAGCGGTTCGCCCGCGCCTCGCGCAGGCGGGCGAAATCCTCGCCGGCGTGATGCGAAGACCGCGTCAGCGGGCTGGCGGAGACCAGCAGGAAACCCTTGGCATAGGCGATAGTCTCGTAGGCCTTGAAGGCCTGCGGGGTCACGAACTCACGCACCGGATGGTGCTTGCGGGTCGGCTGGAGATACTGGCCGATGGTCATGAAGTCGACGTCCGCCGACCGGAGGTCGTCCATCAGCTGCAACACCTCGTTCCTCTCCTCGCCGAGACCGACCATGATACCGGACTTGGTGAACATCTGCGGGTCCAGTTCCTTGACCCGCTGCAGGAGGCGGAGCGAATGGAAGTAGCGCGCTCCGGGTCGGACCGTCAGATAGAGGCCGGGCACCGTCTCGAGGTTGTGGTTGAAGACGTCGGGCCGCGCTTCCACGACGATCTCGAGTGCGCCGTCCTTGCGCAGGAAATCCGGCGTCAGCACCTCGATGGTCGTGACGGGCGAGCGCTTGCGGATCGCCCGGATGACGTCGGCGAAATGGTGCGCGCCGCCATCGTCGAGATCGTCGCGGTCGACCGACGTCACGACGACGTGGTTCAGACCCATCTTGGCGACGGCGTTGGCGACGTTCTCCGGTTCGTAGGTATCGACCGGCCCCGGCATTCCTGTGCGCACGTTGCAGAAGGCGCAGGCGCGGGTGCAGGTGTCGCCGAGGATCATGAACGAGGCGTGCCGCTTCGACCAGCATTCGCCGACATTCGGGCAACCGGCCTCTTCGCAAACCGTGACGAGATTGTTCTCGCGCACGATATCTCGCGTTTCCTGCCAGACCGGCGAACCCGGCGCACGGACGCGGATCCAGTCCGGTTTGCGCAGGACCGGACTGTCCGGATTCTTCGCCTTTTCCGGATGACGCAGCCCGGACTTGCCGGCCTTCCCACCGGAAACCGTATCGATCAGTGTGACATCAGCCATATCGGTCTTTCAGTCGTCGCGTCTCTATTCTCATCTCGCCCTATACGTGGATAACCCGGCCATAGGCGTCAAGAACGCTCTCGTGCATGGTCTCAGACAGGGTCGGATGCGGGAAGACCGAGTGCATCAGGTCTTCTTCCGTGGTTTCCAGGTTCATGGCGACCACGAAACCCTGGATCAGTTCGGTGACTTCCGCGCCGACCATGTGAGCGCCGAGCAGTTCCCCGGTCTTGGCATCGAAGATCGTCTTGACCATGCCTTCCGGCTCACCGAGCGCGATCGCCTTGCCGTTGCCGATGAACGGGAAGCGGCCGACCTTGACGTTCAGACCGGCCTCCTTGGCCTTGTTCTCCGTCAGGCCGACGGACGCGACCTGGGGGTGGCAATAGGTGCAACCCGGGATTTTCGCCTTGTCCATCGGATGAACGTCCATGCCCTTGATCGCCTCGACGCAGATCACGCCCTCATGCTCCGCCTTGTGGGCAAGCATCGGCGGCCCGGCGACATCGCCGATGGCGTAGATGCCCTCGACGCTGGTCCGGCCGAGGCCGTCAACCGTGACACAGCCGCGGTCCGTCTTCACTCCAAGCTTCTCCAGGCCGAGATTCTCGATGTTGCCGACCACGCCGACGGCGGAGATCACCCGGTCGACAGTCAGCTTCTCGCTCTTGCCGCCCTTCAGTTCCACGGTCGCCGTGACATTGTCCTTGCCCTTGTCGAGCTTCGTCACCTTGGCGTCCGTATGGATCTTGATGCCGGCCTTCTCGAACCGCTTGCGGGCATGGGCGGCGATCTCGTGATCCTCCACCGGCAGGATCTGCGGCATCACCTCGACGACCGTCACGTCGACACCCATCGTGTGATAGAAAGAGGCGAACTCGATGCCGATAGCCCCGGAGCCGATGACCAGCATTGATTTCGGCATCTTGTCCGGCACCATCGCTTCGAAATAGGTCCAGACCAGTTTGCTGTCGGGCTCGATGCCGGGCAGCGCGCGCGGACGCGCTCCCGTCGCGATGATGATATGTTTGGCGGTGTAGGTGCCCTCGCCCAGCGTTCCCTTGGGCTCTGGATGCGGGGG
>DATHRP010000557.1:0-2475 GCA_035465195.1 Afifellaceae bacterium
TTCCCCGTGCTGGACCCGCGCGGCTATCCCGAACAGACGCGCGGCGTCACCGATCATCCCGGCCTCTATTTCTGCGGCCTGCACTGGATGCACACGCTGAAGTCAGGCCTGTTCTTCGGCGTCGGCGAGGACGCCAAACACGTCACGCAGCATCTGCTGGCGCGCTAGTCCGCCTCGATTTTCACCCCCGGCAGGTTGATGCTCACCGATTTCTGCCGCTCCTGGTACAGCATGTAGGCCAGGACGCCGCAGACGATCACAAGTCCGGCGACGATCACCGGCATGGCGCGATTGTTCTTCACTGTCGTCTCTCCTTGAAAGTGTCTGTTGCGGCGATGGCCGCCGCGGCCATCCTCATTCAGTTTCCTTTGCCCATTCCGCCGGCGCGGCGCTTGCGGGTGTTGCGTTCCGGTCTGTCGTCCACGTCCTGCGCCTCTTCCCCGGAGGCCTCGGCGTCGTTCGGCCCATCGGCATCCGGGGCATCCGGGGCATCCGAGCCGGAATCGTCGCGATCGGCGTCGCGGCCTCCATCCGTCGGCCCTTCATTACCAGATTCCCGGGCCGCGTCGGCCTTTCGTTTGCGGCCGTCCCCGTACTCCGCGTCCGCCTCCTCCGCCGGGCCGAGCGCGCACGGTTCCGCCTCCACGCTGCGCAGGTGCAGGTCGCGCTGCGGATAGGGAATCTCGACGCCATTCCTGGCGAACTCGGCGAGGATTGCAATCCTGAGATCGGTGCCGACGGCAAACCGGTTGCGGATGTCGGACAGGAAGACGCGCAGCTCGAAGCCGAGGCTGCTGTCGCTGAAGTTCAGGAACACGACGTCCGGTTCCGGATTGTCCAGCACCGTCTCGTGCTCCGCCGCGCACTGCTTCAGGATCTTCAGCACTAGTTCGACATCGCTGCCGTAGGCGACGCCGACGGGCACGTCGAGCCGGCCGCGGCTGCGCCCGAAGGTGCGGTTGATCATCGGCGAGGAAATCAGCTCGCCGTTCGGGATGATCACCGAGGCTTCCTCGAAGGTCGAGATTTCCGTCGAGATCATGCCGATCCGCTGCACGAAGCCCTCATGGCCCTCCATCTCGATCCAGTCGCCGGACTTGATCGGCCGCTGGATCAGGAGAATGAGCCCGGAGACGATGTTCTCCACGATGGACTGCAGGCCGAAGCCGACGCCGAGCAGCAGCGCGCCGAACAGGAGCGCCACCGTGCCGAGATCAACGCCGAGCGTGGCGATCGCCGCCAGCAGGGCGATCACGAAGGTGGCGTATTTCAGGCCGACATCGGTGGAATCCTTCGCCCCGCGGTCGATCGCCATGCGCATCAGCACCCGCCGCCGGAACACGTCGTGCAGGGTGCGCAGCACGATCAGCACCACGGCGAAGACGATGATCGCATAGACGACGTCGGCAATGCCGAGATTGACCTCGCCGAGCCTGACATTGCTCAGGAGCTGGCCGACCCACAGCCAGGTGACACTGATCGGCACGCCCCAGAACGAGAGCACGACGAGGCCGGCGGCGGCCACGACGCCGACATCGAGAGCCACGTGCAGGGCGATCTCGCCGAAGCCCTGCCCCTGGCTGTTCTCGTCGCTCAGGAATTCCGTTTCGTCCTCGCTGAACCAGGCGCGCAGCGCGTCGTGCAGGATCGGCCGGATCAGCCAGGCGCTGGCGGCGGCCAGCAGCGCGCCGGCAAGGTGCAAGAGCACGAAGAACGACAGGTTGAGATAGCCGATCGACGCCAGCGACAGCGCGATCAGCGCCAGCGCGGCGATCGCCGCGCCGAACACCCGGTCGCGCCGGTCCGAACCGGTGATCGGCGAGCCGCTGCGGCCGAGCCGCAGGGTTACGGCGAGCGCGATCAGGCCGACAACGAGGCAGACGCCCCATTTCAGCAGGAACGCCAGGTCGTCCGTCAGCGCGCCGGAAAAGCGGATCGTCAGGTAGAGCGCCACGAACAGGCCGGCGACGGCCGCCAGCCAGCGGATGCCCCAGTTGAGCGTCGCCGCCCCGCCCTCGTCGAAATCGCGCAGCCGCCAGGCTTCCGCCGACGGCGCCAGCGCGACGCGCGCGGTGCGGTAGAACAGCAGGTAGACGGCGATACCGGAAAGCAGCGCAGCGGTAAGCAGCGAGAACGAAAGATCGGAACCGACGAGCAACAGAAGCCATGTGGCCGACAGGCTGGCGATGCCCGGCAGCACGCCGCGCCCGGCCGCCAGCAGGAAGGCGTTGACCGCCTTCTGCCGCCTGTCCGGCTCCTCCACCACCGAGCGCTCGGCGGCCGCCGCCGCGATACGCGATCGCAGCAGCAACAGAACCAGCAGGGCGCCCAGGGCCAGGCCGGCAGCCAGCCCGATCTGGACGTGCCGCGGTATGAAATCGTCGAACGGAAGCTCGACGCGGCGGCCGGCGCCCGCCAGTTCCGGCAGGTCGGCAAGCCGGGGCCAGTGCAGCGACGCCGGAGAAACCGGTTCCT
>DATHRP010000558.1:0-2706 GCA_035465195.1 Afifellaceae bacterium
TGACGGCACTGTAGTCCTTGAGAATCTGCACGACCTTAGCGCTTCTCTCGCTTTCGGCCGCGATATCCGACCAGAACGCCTCCGCGGCAACCACCACCTCGTTCCATTCGGACTCGGGAATTGAGGTGAGCTCAAGCTTGGTGCCTTCCACGCGAAGCTTCGCCTCACCGCCCCAGTACCACCACTGGCGATAGTAATGAGAGGAGTCCATGGCAAGCTTGAACAGCTCCTTCAGATGGTCTGGGACCTCGTTCCAGCGCTCGGTGTTGGCGAAGAACGACCCGATCCAGGCGCCGGTGATGTTGTTGGTCAGGAAGTACTTGGTCACGTTGGCCCAGCCGACTGTGTAGTCCTCGGTGATGCCCGACCAGGCCATGCCGTCGAGTTCGCCCGTCTGGACCGCCACTTCGGCGTCTTCATAGGGAATGTTGACCGGCACCACGCCGAACTGGGCGAGGAAGCGCCCGGCGGTCGGGAAGGTGTAGACGCGCAGGCCCTTCAGGTCTTCCAGGCTTCGGATCGGCTTGGTGGTGTTGAAGTGGCAGGGGTCCCACGAACCGGCGGAGAGCCAGGTCACGTTGTCGACCTCCGAATAGGCCTCTTCCCAGATCTCCTTCAGGCCGTACTGGTTGAAGAGCACCGGCACGTCGAGGGAGTAGCGGGTGGCGAAGGGGAAATAGCCGCCGAACACCGAGACGTCGACCGGCGCGGCCATGGAATCCTCGTCGCTCTGCACGGCGTCGATCGTGCCGCGCTGCATGGCGCGGAACAGTTCGCCGGTCGGCACCAGCTGGTCGGCGGTGTAGAGCTCGATCACCATCTCGCCGTTGGCGACCTTGTTGAAGGCGTCGATGGCGGGCTTGACGACATGCTCGGCCAGCGACACGCCGGCATAGGTCTGCAGCCGCCACTTGATCTGGCTCTGGCCGTGAACGGCCGGCGCGGACAGCGCGGTGGCGCCCGTGGCCGCGGCCGTGGCTGCACCCGCTTTCTTGAGAAAATCACGTCTGTTGGTCATGGATCCAACTCCCTTTTGGTGTTCAGGCCGCCCCCGGCAGCCAAGGTACTCGTGCATCGTTCCGCCGCTTCGAAAACTGACTTCTTTCCGGCCCTCCTTCTTCCTCGGGTTAACCTAACGCCTCCCCGGCGCTTTCGCATGCCCTCATCGCGCATAGACCGTCTGCGGCAGCCAAAGCGCGATCTGCGGGAATATCGTCACCAGCGCGAGGCCCAGGATCATCACCAGGACGAACGGCGTGATCGACTTGTAGATATCGCCCAGGCTGATCTCCGGCGGCGCCATAGCGCGCATCAGGAACAGATTGTAGCCGAATGGTGGCGTCATGTATGCGATCTGGCATGTGATCGTGTAGAGCACGCCGTACCAGATCAGGTCGAAGCCGAGTTGGTCGACCAGCGGCACGTAGAGCGGCGCGACGATCACCAGCATCGCCGTATCGTCCAGGAACATGCCCATCAGGATGTATGAGAGCTGCATCATGATAAGCACCTGCCACGGACTGAGCCCGAGCTGGTCGAGAAAGAAACCTTCGATCGCACGCACCGCGCCGAGGCCGTCGAATACCGCGCCGAAGCAGAGCGCGGCCATGATGATCCACATGAACATGCAGCTGACGCCCAACGTCTTGTGAACGACGGTGTGCAGGATGCGGAACGTCAGGCGGCCCTTGACGATCGCCGCGATGGTCGCCGCCAGCGCGCCGACCGCGGAGCTTTCCACCAGGCTGGTGAAGCCCAGGACGAAAAGACCGGTCATCGAAAGGAAGATGAACAGCGGCAGCAGGCCGGCGCGCAACAGGCGCAGCTTGTGGCCGAAGCTGACGCGGCGCTCCTCCGCCGGCAGAACTGGCCCGAGGTTCGGCTGGAGCCGGCAACGGACCAGGATGTAGAGGACGAACAGGCTGGCCATCATCAGGCCCGGCAGCACGCCTGCGAGCCAGAGCTGGCCGACCGGCTGGCGGGCAATCATGCCGTAGAGCACCAGCACGACGCTCGGCGGCACGAGGATGCCGAGCGAGCTGCCAGCCTGGATCACGCCGGTCACCATGACCTTGTCGTAGCCGCGCCTCAGCAGTTCCGGCAGCGCGATGGTCGCGCCGATCGCCATGCCGGCGACCGACAGACAGTTCATCGCCGATATGATCACCATCAGTCCGATGGTGCCGATCGCAAGTCCACCTTTTACAGGCCCCATCCAGACATGGAACATGTCGTAGAGATCGTCGGCGATCCGCGTCTCGGAGAACATGTAGCCCATGTAGATGAACAGCGGCAGCGTCAGCAGCGGGTACCATTTCATCAGCTTCATGGCGGCGCTGAAGCCCATCTCGGCGCCGCCGTCGCCCCACAGGAACAGCGCCGCGGTCACCGCGACGAAGCCGATGGCGCCGAACACGCGCTGTCCGGTCAACAGCATCAGCATCATGGTGGAGAACATCATGACGGCAATGAGTTCGTAGCTCATGGCGCGCCCTCCCGTTCCGGCAGCCCCTCCGGCTCGTCCAGCGGCATGCCGCGCGCCTCGGCGACATTGCGGAAGAAGGTCACGATGACCTGCAGCATCATGAGCACGATGCCGAAGCACATGATGATCTTGATCGGCGCCAGGTAGGGCGCCCAGGCAGAGAAGCCCTTCTCCCCGTAATAGATGGCGTAGTGCGTGCTGGAGATGCCGCCATAGAGCAG
>DATHRP010000559.1:0-7156 GCA_035465195.1 Afifellaceae bacterium
CGGCGCGACCGGGCCGATGGACGAGAGCAAGCGCAGGCCGCGCAGTGACTGGCACCATACCGCCCAGAGCCAGGGCGATGCGGTCCGCAACTTCACCAAGTTCGATTACCAGCCACATTCGATCGAGGGCGTGCCGGACAGCTTCATGCGCGCCTATTCGGCCATGGTGACCGAGCCCGCCGGTCCGGTCTATCTCTGCTATGACGCGATGCTGCAGGAGACGCCGCTGACCGCGGACCTCGGTCTGCCGGACACTTCGATGCAGAAGGCGCCGTCACCGATGGCGGGCGATACGGCCACGCTGAAGGAGATCGTGAAGCGTCTCCTCCATGCCGATCGTCCATGGATCATGACCGAGTTCACCGGCCGGCAGCCCGGGAACTTCGAAAAACTGATCACCCTCTGCGAGACGCTGGGGGTCGCCGTCTGGGACGTCAACAGCGCGCTCTGTTTTCCCAACCGGCATCCGCTCAACCTGTCGATGGACACCGAGAGCCTGTCCGGTGCCGACGCGATCCTCGCCCTCGATGTGGTGGACTGGGAGAAGGCGACGGCAAAGCTCGACAGCACGAGCCGCGAGCTCAAGTCCTATCTGTCCGACGACTGTACATGGATGGAAGTCGGGTTCCACGAGACCGGAATCGGTTCCTGGTCCCTCGACTACGGGCGCTATCTACCGAAGACACTGAGCGCGCTTGGCGATCCACGCCTTGCCATGCCGCAGATGACCGAGATCGCCGAAAGTCTGATCGCCGCGGACCCGTCGCTGTCCGAAAGGATCGCCCGGCGGAAAGACGCGATTTCCAAGCGCCACCATGCAAATTTCGCCAGGTGGGCGATGGAGGCAAAGGTTGAACGGGACGCCTCGCCGATAACGCCTGCGCGGCTGGCGGAAGAGGTCTGGCAGGTGATCCGAGACGAAGACTGGGTGCTGGCCTCGGGCACGCTCAGACAGTGGACGCGCAAGTTCTGGAACTTCGACCGGGCTTATCGGCACCCGGGCAAGGCGCTCGGCACCTCGACGCAGATCGGTATGTCGCTTGGCGTGGCCCTCGCGCACAAGGGCTCAGGCCGTGTCGTCGTCGCGCTGCAGCCCGACGGCGACCTGATGTACGACGCCGGCGCACTGTGGACGGCGGCTAAGCACGAGATCCCGCTTCTGATCATCATGTTCAACAACCGCGCCTACTACAACGACTGGCATCACCAGATCCGAATGGCGCGGATGCGCGGCACCGACGAATCGAGGGCGCACATCGGCATGGATATCTTCGATCCCGCGCCGGACTTCGCCACCATCGCCCGGGGCATGGGCATGTGGGGCGAAGGGCCGATCGAAAGTCCCGACGAGATCGGCGCGGCCGTCCGGCGGGCGCTGGACATCGTCAAGACCGGAAAGCCGGCCCTCGTCGACGTGGTCACCCGCCACAGATAAAAAGGGCGCCCGCAGGCGCCCCTTTCCGCCTTGGGAGGCGTTGCCCGTCACTTGGACTTGCAGTCCATGGTCTTGGGCTCGTTTTCGTCGTGGTTCGGGTCATACTCGATGTCGCACATCATGCCGACGGCGAGCGCCTTCCTCTCCGCCTCGGCACCGTCGATGGTGATCGCGGTGCGCGATCCGGAGATCGCGGCCGTCACCTTCTCGTCGCCGGAATTGAAGGTGACCATCTTGTTCTTGCCTTCCAGTGTGAGGATTTCGCTCGACACCTTGATGGTCGGAATCTCGACATCGACAGCAGCCGAGATAATCGCGACCGTTTCCGGGCTCTGCTGGAGGGCCGCCTTGACCATTTCGGCCACAACCTCACCTCTGGCGGGTTCGATCGGCAGGCCTAGCTTTCCGGCGTCGGCAAGGAAATCAGGATCTTCCATCACGGCCATATAGGCGTCGCGCAGTTCTTCCACCGCTTCGTCCGGCGCTCCCGGAGGCGCGGCCGTCAGTCGCCCGAGGTTCGACAGGGCGTCGATCAGATTGACGATCGATTTCGCCTTGTCGGTCTTGGCATAGTCGATCGCCTTCGGGCCGGTGCCGCCGCCGATCGAGAGCGCAATGAACCCGTTACCGGAATCGACGAATGGCTGCAGGGAACTCTGTGAACCGACCTGGCCGACCACTTCACCGCGCAACATGGCCATCTCGCCTTCGCTGCCCTGGTAGCCGGGAATCACCTCGATCTTCAGATCGAGCCCGTCGGCGAGCATCTTCGTTTCGGTGAAAGATGCCGAACCGACGCCGGACGACGCGAACCGGACGACATCGGCCGACGCCGCCAGATCCTCGAAACTCTTGAAGTGTGAGTTGTAGCCGAGAACCATGACGCGGGGCTCGGCGGCCGCCTTGCCGATCCACTTGAAATCCTGGAGGTCGAACTGAATGCCTTCCCGCTGAAGAACCTGTGCATAGATCAGGCCGGTATTGAACGTGCCGATCGTGTAACCGTCCGGCTTCGCCGCGTAGAGCGCGTTCGCGCCGATGATGTGCCCGGCTCCCGGCAGGTTCTTGAAGATCACCTTGTCGGCGCCGAGCTTCTTTTCCAGATGGCGTCCGATGATCCGCGCATAAGCGTCGTAATTGCCACCCGGGTTGGTGGCGATGATATAGGTAACCGTCTTGCCTTCGAAATATCCCGCGGCCCAGGCTGGCTGAACCATGAGGCCGACCAGGGCGGCCAGGGCGAATAATCGTTTCATGCTTTCCTCCTTTCGTGCCGGCGAAACCGCGGCTCTTCCGGCCGCATGGTTCGCGCGTCGCCCCGGTCAGTCGGCCGGGGGAACCCAGACGTCTTCAAAACCCTCGGCAGGCTCAAGCTGGTCGAACCAGTCCAGACCGATCGCCTTCATCACCCGGCTGTTGCAGACGATGATTCTGGCTTCGACATCGGAGGTGTTGACTCGCTTGTGGGCCACGTAGGGTGGAATATAAATGAAATCCCCGGGGCCCCATTCATAGGTCTTCGGTGTCGTGTCCCATGACCATTCGAATTCCGTCTTGCATTCGAAATGCACATCGTAGTGCAGGTCGTGTCCCGTCCCCTCGATCACGAAGGCGATCTCCTCGGACAGATGCCGGCTCGTACCGGTGGCCTTTCCCGGCTCGATGAATTGCATGTAAATGTCGACGCAGCATTCCTTGGTGTCCATGCGCTCGTTGATGACGTGCTTGATCAGGCCGTCGGCGGAACGCTCCATCGGCATCTGGTCCCACTTCACGACATTCAGGCGCGACGCGTAATCCTTGCGGAATTGCTGCGAGGTTTCCAGCGCCTCCTTGTAAAAGGAAACTTCGGGAGCGCCCTGACGGGCGCGCTCGCGTTCGATCTCGTCCACGAAGGTTCTCGGATCCATCTCTTCTTCTCCGCTCAGAGGCTTTCAGGTGGTGCGTAGTCTTCGTGTCCGGGCACCGGATCCTCTGGCGGGAACTCCACCATTTTCTGGAAGATCATGTGCATGAACAGGAACAGCGGCTTCGCCTTGAGCACGAGGACGAAAGTCTCGTCGTCACTGTCGCTCAGGTGCTGGTGGACGCAGGCGTTTTCGACGATCAGCGCGTCTCCGGCCTCCCAATCCATGCGGCGGCCGTCATGGATGTCGTAGCCCTTGCCTTTCAGCACGAAGAACACCGCGGAGTTCATATGGCCGTGGGTCTGGCCGTAGCCTCTGGGGGCAAAGGCATCGATGTGGGCTTCGATCGACTGGGCGATGCGGTTGGCCTGCGGGTTGATGACCTTCTTGCCGAAATTCTGCGGCCCGCCTTTCCACTTCATGTCTCGGGTGCGGTAGACGCGCGGCTGCGAATAGAGTTCATCCTTGAGCTGTCCGTAGGTGCCTTCGAGGGCACGCACGAAAGTCCGCTTCTTGGTCCAGCGCTCCCAGACGACCTTCTCGCGCTGGTCACTGTTGTGACCGACGCCGCCGGCCGCACTGGAGCTCTCAGACATTCTTTTTCCTCCCAGATCGAAATTCGCGGAGAGGATAATCCGGGGGTGCTTTCCCGTCAACGGAAGGGCGTTCCGTATAAAGGAACGGAAATCAATCGCGTTTCGCGACCTCGGCCAGCGGCCGGATCGGGATCGGCAGGCCGAGATATTCCGCCTCGCTTTCGTGCAGCAGTTCGCGGACGCGGTCGGGTCCGAGTCGCTTGACGAGCTGGTCGACAAGCCCAAACAGCGGCAGTGCGACACCCGCCTGCTGGCTGAGTTCGAGAGCCACATCCATGTCCTTCTCGTGCCAGGTGAAGCGGGACGTTTCCCAACGCTCCAGCGTGGTGTTCCGCGCGGGACACTTCAGCAGGGTCTCGCGCATTGCCTGGGCATCAATCCCGCAGGCCTTGGCCAGCGCCAGGGTCTCGTAGTTGGCGACGCAGGCGGCCCAGTGCATCATGTTGTTGCAGGTCTTGCCGAGTTGACCGCAGCCATGGCCGCCGAGATGCTCGACACTGCGGCTGTACGCCATCAGGACGGGCCGCACCCTGTCGACGTCGTCTTCTTCGCCGCCGCACAGCGAGATCAGGTTGCCGGCCTTCGCGCCCTGAAGCCCGTAGCAGACCGGAGCATCCACAAAGCCCACGCCCTTTGGCGCGCACCGGCTTGCCAACTCGATCATCGCCCTGGGATGGTTGGTTGCCGTCACGACGACCACGGACCCTTCCCGCAACCCCGAATCGAGCAGGGAGGAGACGACAGACCGGCTCTGGTCATCGGACGCGACCATGATAATCGCGACATCGCATATGCCGGCCATTTCCTGCAGCGACGCGGCCGCCCGGATGCCGTCGACAGCAACGGCATCAAGTGCTGCGGCATCGACATCGAATGCGACAACTTCGAAACCTGCACGGGCGACATGGCCTGCCATGGCCCGGCCCATTGCGCCGACTCCGACAAATCCCACCTTCATGTGATGCTCTCCTGCTTGATGCCGTGGCGGCCCCCTGGCGCATGAGCGGCATTCGGCGACCCCCGTCTTGCTGTTCTTTTATATGAAACAGCGGTCCACTTTCAAATTGCCAGTCGCCGAAGACCGCCGTACGCTGCGCTGGTACGGTGGAGCCGTGGAAAGCGCGGTCTCCCGACCCTGTCGATGCATGGCCGATAGAATGCCGAAAACGGCACGGATTTGGCGAAGCGGGAGGAAACGGGCGTTGAACGTGGACGTGATATTCGGGCCACTCTGGGAGATTCTCACCTCGGCCCGACTGATGGGCCTGATCGTTTTGGCGATTCCCATCGGTATGTTTTTCGGCGCTGTTCCCGGGCTCGGCGGCAAGCTTGGAATCGTGCTGATGATACCATTGGTCTTCGGCATGGATCCGCTCGCAGGCGCGGTGTTCCTGCTGGCCATGCACGCGGTCGTCCATACCGGCGGGTCGATCCCGTCGATCCTGTTTGGCGTGCCGGGCACCGGAGCGGATGCCGCGACCATCGTCGATGGCTATCCGATGGCGCAGCGTGGCGAGGCCGGCCGTGCGCTCGGCGCGTCGCTGGGTGCGTCCGGCGTCGGCGGTGTCATAGGCGCGCTGTTCCTGGCAGCCATGCTGCCGATCCTGCGGCCGGTGGTTCTATCCTTCAGTCCGGCCGAGTTCTTCCTGCTGGCGCTGTTCGGAATAACATTCATAGCCATGCTGTCTGGCCGAAGCCTGATGAAGGGCGTTGCCGTGGGCTTCCTCGGGCTGCTTGTCTCGCTGATCGGTCTCGATCCGCACACCGGATCACAACGCTTCACCTTCGGCCAGCTATTTTTGTGGGAAGGCGTCAGCGTGGTTGTCGCCGTGCTGGGGCTTTTCGCCATACCGGAAATGCTCGCGCTGGGTATCAAGGGCGGCGCGATAGCCAATGTCGGAAGCAAGGCGGCGCGCTACGATCTCCGGCAGGTCATCGACGGCATCTTCGACGTGTTCAGGCATCCTTGGCTGACTGTGCGGACATCGGTCATCGGCGCAGCGATCGGAGCGATCCCGGGGCTCGGCGGCGATGCCGCGTCATGGCTGTGCTACGGACATGCCGTTCAGTCGGCCAAGGATCCGGAGAATTTCGGCAAGGGCGACGTGCGCGGCGTCATCGCTCCTGAAACCGCCAACAACTCCAAGGAGGGCGGCTCGCTGCTGCCGACCCTGTTTTTCGGCGTGCCGGGCTCTTCGGGCATGGCCATCCTGATCGGCGCTTTCGTAATGCTCGGCATCCAGCCCGGGCCGCATATCGCGCTCACCGGCATGAACCTTGTGTGGTCGCTGATCTGGGCGCTGGCGCTCGCCAACCTGCTTTCCGTATTCGTCTTCCTGATCTTCGCGCCGGCGTTCTCGCTGCTGGTTTTCGTGCGCGGCGCGCTGCTGATCCCGTTCGTCCTGGTTCTGGCGTTTCTCGGCGCCTACCTGTCGCAAGCCGCCTGGCAGAACCTGATCGTCCTCGTCGGCGTCGGCGTCCTCGGCTATTTCCTGAAGAAATACGGCTGGCCCCGCCCGCCGTTCGTCATCGGTCTCGTGCTGGGGGCGACCGCGGAGGATTCGATCCACAAGGCCCTTGCGATCTGGGGGCCAACATTTTTCCTGAGGCCGCTGTCCCTGTTCTTCATCGCCCTTATCATCCTGACCATTGGCGCCTACATCTGGCGCCAGCGCAATGGCGTGGTGGGCAGGCAGTTGCACCATGACATTTGACGGCCGCAAACTGACGACGCTCTTCATGTTCGCGCTCTTCGCCGGCGCTTGCCTTCTGGCGCTCGACCTTCCCACGAAGGCGGCGTTCATGCCTCTGCTGATCGGCATTCCCGGAGCTCTTCTGTGTGCCGCGCAGTTCGTGGTCGACTGGCGCACAGAGGCACGCGGGCAGGAACGCGCTTCGGATAAACGCGATGACGAGACGGATGAAAACGGCCAGTCCGAATTGGAGGCATTCGTCTGGCTCGGCCTCTTCACCATTGTGCTACTGGCCTTCGGATTCGTCGTCGGCGGTCCAATTGCGGTCGGCATATTCGTCCGGTTTTCCAGCCGCGAAAGCTGGCCCAACGCTCTGTTCGCGGCCGCCGGCACGTTCGCCGTGCTCTACGGGGTATTCGCCTGGATGCTCGGACTGTCGCTGTTCGAGGGTTTCGTCCTGGAAAAACTTCTCGGCTAGGCAAATCAACCGCAATGCTGCTTATCGACAACCAGGCCGTGGCCGAT
>DATHRP010000560.1:0-4364 GCA_035465195.1 Afifellaceae bacterium
GACTGGAGCGCCACGCCGCGGCCGATGTACCCGGCCGACGGCCGCAAGATCCCCGACCACTACACCTATCCGCCGGAGCTGCACGACGAGCTCTACGCCAAGCTCGGGCAGTTCCCGCTGTTCAGGTGCTGGGGTCCGGCCGCCGACATCAGCTCGAGCGACTGGATCGCCCGCGCGACGATGCACGTCATGGAGACGCGCGACCCGACGCTGACGCTGACCTACCTGCCGCATCTCGACTACGGCCTGCAGCGCCTCGGACCGGACCTCGACCATCCGCGCATCGTCAAGGATCTCAACGAGGTCGACGCTTTGTGCGGAGAACTGATCGAGGCGGCGCAAAGGCTCGGGCGACAGATCATCGTGGTGTCCGAATACGGGATCACACCTGTCAGCGATGCCGTCCACGTCAACAGGGCGCTGCGCGCGGCAGGCCTCATCCAGGTGCGCGTCGAGCAGGGGCGCGAACAGCTTGACGCCGGCGCGTCTGCGGCCTTCGCGCTCGCCGATCACCAGATCGCCCATGTCTATGTCCGGGATCCGGCCCGCATCGGCGAGGTCAAGGCCCTGATCGAGGGGCTGGACGGCGTGGAACAGGTGCTCGACGAGGACGGCAAGCGGGCCTTCGGTCTGGATCACCCCAATTCCGGCGAACTGATCGCCATATCCGATGCCGACCGCTGGTTCAGCTACTATTACTGGCTTGATGACGATCGCGCGCCGGACTACGCCCGCACGGTCGATATCCATCGCAAGCCGGGATACGACCCGGTGGAGCTGTTCGTCGATCCGGAAATCCGCTGGCCGAAGGCCGCCATCGGCTGGCGGCTGCTGAAGCGCAAGCTCGGCATGCGGACGCTGCTCGACGTGATATCGCTGAAGGACACGCAGCTGGTCAGGGGATCGCACGGCCGGCTTACGGACGATGACCAGGACGGACCGCTGGTGATCAGCTCGCGCGCCGACCTGCTCGGCTCAGGTCCTGTCGAGGCCACGTCATTCAAGCAACTGGTGCTCGATCACATCTTCGACTGATGGGTCCCGGCCGCCGGTCAGGTCCCTGCAATGAAGCGCTGGAAGGCCAGTGTCAGCAGGAACCCGAGGACGGCAATGGCGGCGATCGGCACATCGCCCATGATCGCGATCAGCAGGGCGTCGAGCAGCGCGATGCCGGCGATCAGGGAGCCGACCGCGCGGGGTATGTCGCCCGGCGCGCGGCGTCCGACCAGCCACAGGCAGAAGCCCAGCCAGCCGGCGAAGGCAAGCCAGAAGAGAATGACCGACGGGCCGGTGGCGTCGAGAGCCAGGCCCGCCCACGCGCCGCCGACCACCGGTACGGCCAGGAAGATCAGCGGCCAGGCATTCTCCACACGGCCGATCGTTTCCTGCTTGGCCGTATAGGTGAGGCCGATCAGATAGCAGAGTAGCGCCACCGCGCCGAACCAGACGGCGGCGGGCGGCGGGACGACGAAGCAGAGCGCGGCAACCACGTAGACCAGCATGCGACAGATGCCCATGATCACCGGGCTCAGCGGATTGGCCTTGTGATGAAGGTCGTATAGGACGATGGCCGCGGCCAGCGCCAAGCCGGCCAGCGACGGCCACCATCCGGTCGCGCCGGACAGCCCGACCGGGACCAGGATCGCGATCCCGGCGGCCAGCATGGCGAAGCCGCAGACAAACACCGTCTGCCGTTTGACGAGGCCCTGCGGGATCGGTCGTTCCGATCGTTCGCGGGCATCGACCTCCGCGTCGAAGGCGTCGTTGAGATACATGCCTCCGACATAGAACAGCGACATCGACAGGAGGATCGGCAGGGCTCTCGCGGGCGAGAACTCGGCGCCGGACAGGACGATGCCGGCAAGCGTGTTGGTCCAGACCGTCGGCAGGTTGGAAACACGGCCAAGCACCAGCGCCGTCTTCAGGTTCATTGGCCGAGTTCGCCCTTTACCCAGTTGAGTTCGCGGGCGATCGCGGCGCTCAAGCCGGCCGTCCGGTAGTGGTCCGGCAGGACATCCCACGTATAGGTCTCGACCTCGAGATGGCCGGAGACCGGTGTCGCGCTGTGGATCGCCAGGACCTCGCGCAGGAAGTCCTGCGTTGTTCCGAAGTCCTTGAGTTCGGACAAAAAAACCGGAACATGGAAATGCACGCGCCATTCGCTGCCGATCGCTCCGTCGGCCTGTTTCAGCGCGTCGGGCAAGTCCTTGAACCGGGTCAGCGCGTCGCCGGAGCACTGGATCACCTGGTGCAGATAGACCGGCTCGTCGAACGGTCGCAGCTGGTCGAAAGACGCGTCGTCGACCCTGGCAATTCTGAGCGCGCTCGATAGCTGCAGCTTGCCGATGGCGATCCCGGCGTCCTTCAGCGCGGCGAGACTCGCGGCGGGATCCTCGTACTCGACCGCCGCGTGACAGACGTCGTAACAGAGGCCCAGGTGGCGGCGCAGGGCCGCCGACGCCCCTCCCCGGTCAAGGCCGGTCATTGCGGCAAGGCGGTCGGCCGCGGCCTCGCTGAACAGATGGTCACGGAAATAGGCAACGGATTCGGCGATCGTCTCCAGGAAACAGCACGGCTCCGGTTCAAGCGTCAGCATGACGACGCGCCCGGTCTTCCGCTCCAGCTCGACCAGGTAAGCGGCGTGGCGGATGAGATTGCCGGTGATTGCCTCTACGTGTCCATCCGCCCAGGCCTTGAAGGTTCCGGGCACCGTGGAGACAGTCCCCGCCATGCCCTCTGGCAGCAGGCGGGCGAGGATGTCCGCCAGCCGGTCGGTGTAGACGAGCCGTTCATTCGTGCTCCAGTCCGGGGCGTAGACATTCTCCTTGACGGGCTCGCCATGAAACGCACCATAGGGAAAGCCGTTGATCGTGAAAACGTAGCTGTCATTCTGGCTGAGCAGCGAGACAAGTTCATCGAAGGCCGCATCGTCCTGCAACTGATCGGCGGCGTCGGCACCGAGACGCAGGCCGACGCCGAACGCAGCACCCGGCGAAACGGCCGCCTTGATCTCCGGCAGGTGCGTTCTCAGGCTGGCCACGACCTCCGGCCAGGCTTCGCCTGCATGGATGTTGGTGCAGTAGGTGAGCTGCCCGAGTTCCGGGCGGGCAAGCCGCATCAGGTCTTCTGCCGGCTCTTCAGCCAGGAAATGGCATCCGCGACCAGTGCTTCGTCCATTTCGTGAACCTCAACGCCGACGCCGATATCCCGCAGCAGGGTGATCGTGAGTTCGCCGCCGAGATGCTCGCGGAAATCCGTGAGCCCGCGCAACACCTCCAGCCCGCCTTCCCGATCGGGCTTCTCAAGGGCGGGATGCCAGAGCCGGAATCCCAGCGCTTCGAGGAGATAGCAGATGCGATCCTCCTCGCCCGGCTTCAGCATACCGGCCAGAACGGAGTAGCGCGCGTCGAGGGCGATGCCGATCGCGACCGCCTCGCCGTGGCGAAGGTGGTAGCGCGTAAGGCCCTCCAGCTTGTGCGCGGACCAGTGGCCGTAGTCGAGCGGCCTGGCGCTGCCAGTCTCGAACGGATCGCCGCCCTGGCCGATCTGCCGCATGTGCAACTCGGCGCATCGCCTGATCATCGTCGCCATTGCCGGTCGCTCGAACAGCGACAATGCGTCGGCATGGGCCTCAAGCCAGCGGAAGAATTCGCCGTCGCGGATCAGCGCGACCTTGACCGCCTCGGCCATCCCGGAAACCTTCTCCCTGTCGGGCAGGGCGAAGATGAAATCGAGGTCGTTCAGGACGGCGAACGGCGGCGCGAACGTCCCGATATAGTTCTTCTGGCCGAACAGGTTGACGCCATTCTTTACGCCGACGCCGGAATCGTTCTGCGACAGGACAGTCGTCGGCACGCGGATGTGGCGAACGCCGCGATGCGCGGTCGCTGCGACGAGACCGACCGCGTCGAGCACGGCGCCGCCGCCGACGGCGACCACGAAAGAATGGCGATCGATGTGATAATCGAAGAGCGCCTGATGCATCTGCTCGGTGAAATGAAGTTCGGCCTTGATCTTCTCTCCGCCGGGCACGGCTATCGGCGGGGTGACCAGGTCGATGTTTGCCGGGTGATGATCCGCGTACGCCACGATCTGCTCGGCAAGATCCGGCATCGCCACCGACAGCCCGTCATCGATGAAGAAGATGCAGCGGTGCCGCTTGTCCGCTTCCAGCCGGCACAGCGTCTTGCGCAGTACGGGATTGCCGGGAGCAAACAGTTTTTCGGTGAAATAGACCGGAAACTGATACTCCAGCGCGAACCGCTGCATGTGAACGTCGGATGTGCCGGTATGCGTGGCCTTTGACTCGACCATTCTGACCTCCCGCGAGCCGCGCCTTTCTGATGGGCGAACATGCTCAGATC
>DATHRP010000561.1:0-14467 GCA_035465195.1 Afifellaceae bacterium
CGGCCCGTCGCGCATCCGTGTCGGGCTGAAGCCCGCCGGCCGCGCCCCGGTGCGCGAAGGCGCCGATATCCTGTCCGGCGGCGGCACCATCGGCACGGTGACCTCCGGCGGTTTCGGGCCAAGCGTCGGCGGCCCCGTCGCCATGGGCTATGTCGAGACCGCGTACCGGGAGCCCGGAAACGAAATCCAGCTTTCCGGCCGGCGCGGCCCGGAGCCGGCAACGGTGGCGAAGCTGCCTTTCGTGCCGCACCGCTACGTCAGATCGTGAAACAGCACACGCATTCCAAAGAGGGGAACCACCATGAGCGTGAAATATACCGATGAACATGAATGGATCCGCGTCGACGGCGATGTCGCGACCGTCGGCATCACCGCTTACGCCGCCGAACAGCTCGGCGACGTCGTCTTCGTCGAATTACCAGCGGTCGGCAAGACGGTGGAGAAGGGCGGCGACGCAGCGGTCGTGGAATCGGTCAAGGCGGCGAGCGAGGTCTATGCCCCGGTCTCCGGCGAGGTCGTCGAGGTCAACGAGGCCCTGAACGACGCGCCGCAGACGGTCAACGAAGCGGCCGAGGGCGACGGCTGGTTCTTCAAGATCAGGCTGTCGGATACTTCGCAGCTGGACGGCCTGATGGACGCTGACGCCTACAAGGCCTTCGTCGACAGCCAGTAATAACAGGGCAAGGGAACCAATGCGCTATCTCCCCCATACCGACCAGGACCGCGCCGACATGCTGGCGCGGATCGGGGTCGGCTCGATCGACGACCTGTTCGCCGACATTCCCGCCGACAAGCGGCTCAAGGCGCCGCTCGACCTGCCGCCGCACTGCGGCGAGATGGAGGTCGCGCGGATGATGCGGGGGCTGGCGGCGAAGAACCTCTCCGCCGTCGAGACGCCGTTCTTTGCCGGCGCCGGGGCTTACCGCCACCACGTGCCGGCGATGGTCGACCATATCATCCAGCGTTCGGAGTTCCTGACCTCCTACACGCCCTACCAGCCGGAGATCACACAGGGCACGCTGCAATACCTGTTCGAGTTCCAGACCCAGGTCGCCAACCTGACGGCAATGGATGTCGCCAACGCCTCCATGTACGACGGCTCGACCGGCACCGGAGAGGCGGTGCTGATGGCCCACCGGGTGACCCGGCGCAACAAGGCAGTGATTTCCGGGGGCCTTCATCCGCAATACCGCGCCGTGGTGGAGAACCTGTCGCAGATGGCCGACGACCGGCTCGACATCCTGCCGCCGGACCCGGCCGGGAGCGAGGACATCATCGCGCGGATCGACGACGAGACATCCTGCGTGGTGGTGCAGTCGCCCTCCTTCTACGGCCAGCTGATCGATATGAAGCCGATCGCCGAGGCCTGCCACGCGAAGGGCGCGCTGCTCGTCGCCGTCTTCACCGAGGTCGTCTCGCTCGGGCTGATCGAGCCGCCGGGCGCACAAGGCGCCGACATTGTCGTCGGCGAGGGCCAGAGCATCGGCAACGGCCTCAATTTCGGCGGCCCCTATGTCGGCCTGTTCGCGACCCGGCAGAAATATGTCCGCCAGATGCCCGGGCGGCTCTGCGGCGAGACCGTCGATGCCGAGGGCAGCCGCGGATTCGTGCTGACGCTGTCGACCCGCGAACAACATATCCGCCGCGACAAGGCGACATCGAACATCTGTACCAACTCCGGCCTCTGCTGCCTCGCCTTCACGGTGCACATGACGCTGCTCGGCGAAGCCGGCATCACCCGGCTCGCCCGCATCAATCACGCCAAGGCCTGCCGGCTCGCCGAACGGCTCGACGCGATCACCGGGGTCAGCGTGATCAACGAGAGTTTCTTCAACGAGTTCACGGTCAGGCTGAGCGAGGATGCCGCTGAAACGGTCGAACGGCTCACCGAACGCGGCATCGTCGCCGGCGTGCCGGTCTCGCGGCTGGAGCCGCACAATCCGGACCTTGCCGACATGCTGCTGGTGGCGGTGACGGAAACGACCACCGACGACGAGATGGACCGGCTGGTCACGGCGCTGCAGGAGGTCGCGTGATGGTGAATTCCCAGGGACGCCCGACGCAACCGCAGGCCGGGTCGGAAAACAGTTCCGGCACCGACCGGCCGACCTTCACCGGCAACCGCGCGCTTCAGCTTGAAGAGCCGCTGATCTTCGAGACCGGCCGCACCGACATTACCGGCGTCGACCTCGCAGAACCGGACGAGTTCGCCTCGCGGCTCGGCGGCCACGGCCGCACGGCGCCGATCGACCTGCCGGCGCTCTCCGAGCCGGAAGCGATGCGGCACTATGTGCGGCTGTCGCAGAAGAACTATGCCATCGACATGGGGCTCTATCCGCTCGGATCGTGCACCATGAAGCACAATCCCCGGCTCAACGAGCAATCGGCGCGGCTGCCGGGCTTCTCCGACATCCATCCGCTGCAACCGCAGTCGACGGTGCAGGGCGCGCTGGAACTGATCCACGAGCTCGGCCGCTGGCTTGTCACCATCACCGGCATGCAGGCAGTCGCGATGAGCCCGAAGGCCGGCGCGCATGGCGAGCTGTGCGGCATGATGGCGATCAAGGCGGCGCTCACCGCGCGCGGCAAGACGCCGACCAAGGTGCTGGTGCCGGAATCGGCGCACGGCACCAATCCGGCCACGGCCGCCCTGCTTCGCTATTCGGTGGTCGACGTGCCGGCACGCAAGGACGGCACGGTCGGTGCCGACGAGGTCAAGCGGCTGATCGCCGAGCATGCCGGCGACATCGCCGCGATCATGCTGACCAACCCCAATACCTGCGGCCTGTTCGAGCCCGAGATCGCCGAGATTGCGGAGGCGGTGCATGAGGCCGGCGGCTTCTTCTACTGCGACGGCGCCAACCTCAACGCCATCATGGGCAAGGCAAGGCCCGGCGATCTCGGCGTCGACGCCATGCACATCAACCTGCACAAGACGTTCTCCACGCCGCATGGCGGCGGCGGACCGGGCGCCGGTCCGGTGGTGCTTTCGGGCGCGCTTGCGCCGTTCGCGCCGCTGCCGTTCGTGGAGAAGGACGGCAACGCATATCGACTGGTGGAAACCGAGCACGACGATGGCGGCAGCCATCCGTTCGGCCGGATGACGGCGTTCCACGGCCAGATGGGCATGTTCGTGCGCGCCTATGCCTGGATGCTGTCGCACGGCTCGGACGGGATGAAGCAGGCATCGGAAGACGCCGTGCTCAACGCCAACTATGTGCGCGCCGGTCTGGCGGACCTGATGAGCCTGCCCTACCCCGACCATCCGTCGATGCACGAGGTGCTGTTCGACGATTCGTTCCTCAAGGATACCGGCGTCAGCACGCTCGACTTCGCCAAGGCGATGATCGACGAGGGCTACCACCCGATGACCATGTACTTCCCGCTGGTGGTGCACGGCGCACTGCTGATCGAACCAACGGAGTCGGAATCGCGGGCGAGCCTCGACCTCTTCATCGCCACCATGCGCGACCTCGTGATGGCGGCGAAGGGCGGCGAGAGCGAACGCTTCACCGGCGCGCCGCACTTCGCGCCGCGCAGGCGGCTCGACGAGACCCGGGCGGCGCGCAACCCGATCCTGAAATGGGCGCCGCCAGCGCCCTACGAGGAGGCTGCGGAATAGCCGATCCGGCGGGGCCGGCAGGCCGCCACCGGGCGGGCGCGATAACCTGTTCAGCGGGAAAGAACAGGGAAATAACAGGGAATTTTCCGGTTTTCGGGGTCGCCGGGAACCGGCAATTCGCGTGTTTTTCCGGTAATTTCAATGGTTTGGACGGAAAACAGAGGTTTCAGTAACAGGGAATTCGACTTACTGAAAACAGGGAAACGCCCGACCGACATCAGGGAAAAGCGCCGGTGAAAAGTGGGTGTCTTCGGCGTGCAATCATGGCCCGCGAGTGAACCGGCAAGAGGCGACCGGAACCCGGTCCGACTTTACGCTTGACTTTTCCGACGACTGGGGTAAAACGTGAACATCCCTCTTCCCGATTGTTTTCTGTCAGTGGACCAGCGGTCATGGGCGTGACACCGTTCAGCGAGATTTTCGAGCGCGCCGCCGGCCGCCACGGCGGCAAGGCGGCGCTGGACAAGCGGCTTGGCGAAACCAAACCGGCGAGCCCCGCGAAGCTTGCCGCGATCCCCGACGATCGCTGGCTGTCGGCGATGACACGGCGGATCTTCCAGGCCGGCTTCAACTGGTCGGTGATTGACAACAAGTGGGACGGGTTCGAGGCCGCCTTCGACCGCTTCGACGTCGGCCGCTGGGCGATGGCGCCGGACGAGGATCTCGACGCGCTGGCGAAGGACGAGCGGATCGTGCGCAACCCGCAGAAGATCCGAACGGTACGCGAGAACGCGGTCTTCGTCTCCGAGCTTTCGAAGGAATACGGCTCGGCCGGCAAGGCGTTCGGCGGCTGGCCGAGGGACGATTTCGCCGGACTGCTCGACCTTCTCAAGACGCGCGGAAGCCGGCTCGGCGGCACCACCGCGCAATATTTCCTGCGCGGCATGGGGGTCGATTCCTTCGTGCTCTCCGCCCACGTGACCGCCGCGCTGATGGAAGCCGGCGCGATCGACAGGCCGCCGACCTCGAAGAAGGGCATGGCCGCCGTCCAGGCCGCGTTCAATCAATGGATGGCGGAAAGCGGCCGTTCGCTGACGGAGATCAGCCGGACGCTGGGGTATTCGACGGACGGGTGAGGCTGGCTAGTCCGGACTGTCTCGAAAAACCACTCGCGGGCGTTATGGACACTTCGCCGTTGTTCTGGGTTGCCGGAACAAGTCCGGCAATGACGGAAGGTGCTGTCACTTCGCTAGCACCCGCGGCGACGGCGGTGGCTACGTATGATCTTTCCACTTCGTAATCCCCGGGCTTGTTCCGGGGATCTAATCAAACGCTATCAATCGGCATTTCCAAATGAACCGAAGCCATCTGCGTATCCGCCATGCGGGCGGGCAAGTTCATCCAGGCGGTTCTCGATCCGTACGACTTCAATATAGGAGGGCACGATTGTCTTCGTGCAGTAACAGGTCCAGTCGCCTGTTTCGGCGTCGCGTTCCACACTTGTCGCAAAGCCATGTTCCCGGACCTCGGCGGCCACGGCAAGTCCCGACGCCTCCGGCGGCACGGCTATGAAGGAATCCATCTCCATGGGCAGTGCCAGGTCGGAGCCGCGATCGGCAAGCCGTTTGAGTGCGTTGCCCGTCGCACCGTCGGGGAGTGCCATAGGACCCCTACTCCACCGTCACTTCCGTGCGCTGGCCGGCCTTCACGCTGGCGGTGCCCTCGGCGGTCGACTTGTCTTGTCTGCGGACCTGGACGACATAGTCGCCTTCCGGCAGGACGATCTGCCACGCCTCGCCATAGTTGGTGGTCAGCGTCTTGCGCTTGCCCTGGATGTCCTTTTCCGCGCCCAGGATGTCCAGACGGTCGCCGCCCGGGGCGGTGATCGCCAGTACGCCGGCGTTCAGCACGACGCGGGGTTCGACGCGCTCGTTGCCCTTGACGGTGACGGGCGTCTCGGCAGTCGCCTTGCCGGACGTCGCCTTCAGCACGTAGTCGCCCGGCGGCAGGTCGAAGGCGACGCCGTCGCCGTAATTGGTGCCGAAATCCTTGCGCTTGCCGGCAATGTCCTTGGCCGCGCCCAGCACGTCGAAGCGGACGTCCCTGCCGATCTCCGGCCCGCCCTCGGCATAGAGCGCGTAGGCGACGAGCCGGCCGGTGGCGACGATGATCTCCTTGGTCAGGCGATCACCGGCGGCGACCTCGACGGTCTCCTCGACGGTGGCCTTGCCGAGCCGGGCTCGCACCTTCCGGCTTCCGGCTGGCACGACGAAGGTCTGCGTGCCGCCATAGCTGGTGGCCTCCCTGCCGTCCGGCAGGCCGACATCCCAGCGGATGCCCTTGTCCGGTTCGGCATCGGCGGCGCGGCGGCCGACCAGCGTCAGGTAACCGGCGTTCAGGTTGAGGCTGACCTCCGTCAGCGCGTCGGCGGCGAGCTCGATATCGGTCGTCGCCGAAGCGTTGCCAAGACGTGCGCCCAGACGATAGCGGCCTGGCTCGTGGAACTTCTCGTGCACCGACCCGTAGTCGGTCTTCGACTGCTTCTCCGGCTCACCGTCGGCGCCGATCTTCCAGAGGTCCCAGCGGATCGCGCGGTCGTCGAGCATCCCGCCGCCCTCCGACAAGGTCGCCGTGGCCTTCAGGTTGACGTCGAGCGCCGTCGGCTCCGGATCGGGTTGCGGATCCGGCCCGGCCTCGGCCACAACCGTCTCCGTCAGCGCCTCGCCGAGGGCTGCGGCGTCCTTCGCCTGGATGTACTTGCCGCCGGTATTCTCCGCCAGGCAGGCAACCTGCCGGCCCTCTTCCTCCGACAGGCCGAAGCCAACCACATGGGCGGTGAAGTCGACGCCGGAGGCCTCGAGTTCGCGCCCGAGCGCGCAGGGGTCTGCATCGCAGGTCTCCAAACCGTCGGTGATCAGGATCACCGTCGCCTTGTCTTCGGTGTAGCGCAGCGCCTCGGCGGCCTGCTTCACGGACGCCGAGAGCGGCGTCTTGCCCTTCGGGTTGAGCCTGTTGGCGGCGTCGGCAATCGCCGCCGCGGTGCCGGGGGCGGCCGGGATCACCAGCTCGATATCGTCGCATTTGCCCTTTTCGCGATGGCCGTAGGCGATCATGCCGAGCTCGCGGTCGGCCGGCAGCGACTGCAGGACCGTACCCAGCGTCTCTCGGGCGATCTCGATCTTCGTCTTGCCGCCGATCTGCCCCCACATGGAGCCCGATGCATCGAGGACGATGATCGCCCGTTCGGCCGCCGTGCCGAGTGACGATCCGAGAACGAGCGCCGCGAATATTGTCAGGATACGGATCATGTCGATTTCCCTCCGGTCCGTGGTTTGCCGTGAGATACGACGCGCGAGCACCCTCAAACGTTCAATACGGCGCTGTCCCATTTCGCGAGCGCGTTGATGGTCGACGGCAGGTCGGCGTGCCGCCGCACGACAGTCATGGCGCCGGCATCCATCAGCGTCTCGCCGTGGCCGGGCCAGGAATGCGAGCCGCCGGTGAAGCCGACGACGCGCATGCCCGCGGCTACCGCGCCGGCGATGCCGGTGATGGAATCCTCCACGACGATCGTCTCCGCGGGATCGAATTCCAGTGTCTCGGCGGCGTGCAGGAAGACGTCCGGCGCGGGCTTGCCGCGGCCCTCCCGCACTTCGCGGGCGGAGAAGACATAAGGCCGGAAGCGGTGGTAGAGCCCGGTCCTGCCGAGCGTCAGCTTGAGCCGGTCGCCGGACGAATTGGAACAGACGCAGCGGGCGAAATCGAGCCGGTCGAGCACGTCGTGTGCGCCCTCCACGGCCTTGACCTCGGCGGCGAGATGGACATCGAGCTCGGTCTCGGCGCGGCCGAGGATCTCTTCGGGAATCGAGCGACCCATTTCATCCTCGACCAGTTCGACGATCCTGTCCCAGTTCATGCCGGCAAAGCGGTGCCCGACATCCTGCGGACTGATCGGATAGCCGGCCTCGGTCAGCAGTGCGGCATCCACTTTCGCGGCGATGACCTCGGAATCGACCAGCACGCCGTCGCAGTCGAAAATGACAAGCATGATTCACCCTGTGGCGGTTTCGGCCGCAAGCCTTAGCGTCTGGAACCGGCGGGGCAAAGCCCGCTTGCCGGTTTTTTTTGAGGGCTATAGGGTGCGCCTACGCGGCCCGAGGGCCGACCGACCGGAGCTTTTTTGAGTGCGCTATGTTTCGACCCGCGGCGACGCGCCCGTTCTCGGCTTCAACGACGCCATTCTGACCGGGCTTGCGCGCGACGGAGGTCTCTATCTGCCGGAGGACTGGCCGGCCTTCTCCGCCCCGGAGATCAGGGCCATGCGCGGCAAGCCGTACCAGGCCGTCGCGTTCGAGGTGATCCGCCGCTTCACAGGCGGCGAGATCGCCGACAGCGTGCTCAAGCAGCTGATCGACGAGGCCTACGGCACGTTCCGCCATAAGGCGGTTGCGCCGCTGGTGCAGACCGAATCCAACCATTTCGTGCTGGAGCTGTTCCACGGGCCGACGCTCGCCTTCAAGGACATCGCCATGCAGCTCTTGGCGCGGATGATGGATCACGTGCTGGCCGAGCGCGGCGAGCGGGCGACCATCATCGGCGCAACGTCCGGCGACACAGGCGGCGCGGCGATCGACGCGTTCAAGGGCCTCGAGCGGGTCGACATCGCCATCCTGTTTCCGGACGGCAAGGTGTCGGCGGTGCAGCGCCGCCAGATGACGACGGTCGACGCGCCGAACGTCCAGGCGATCGCCGTGGAAGGCAATTTCGACGACGCCCAGGCGCTGGTCAAAGCCATGTTCAACGATTTCCGCTTCCGCGACCGGGTGCGGCTGTCCGGCGTCAACTCGATCAACTGGGGTCGCATCGTTGCCCAGTCGGTCTACTATTTCACCGCCGCGCTGTCGCTCGGCGCACCGGACCGGCCGGTCGCGTTCACCGTGCCGACCGGCAATTTCGGCAACGTCTTCGCCGGCTATGTGGCGAGCCTGATGGGTCTGCCGATCGAAAAGCTGGTGGTCGCCACCAACGTCAACGACATTTTGCACCGGGCGCTGTCCGGCGGGCGCTACGAGGTGCGCGGCGTCACCGGCACGTCTTCGCCGTCGATGGACATTCAGGTCTCCTCCAACTTCGAGCGGCTGATCTTCGAGGCATCCGGCCACCGGGCCGAGGAAGTGCGCAACGACATGGCCGGGCTGAAGCAATCCGGCGCCTTCACCATCGACGACGGAATCCTGGATGCGATCCGGCCGCTGTTCGCTTCGGGAAGCTGCGACGAGGCCGGCACGGCAGAAACCATCCGCCGGACGCTCGCAGACAGCGGCTACGTTGCCGATCCGCACACGGCGGTCGGCCTGGCGGTCGCGGCGGATCATCTGGGCGATGTGCCGATGGTGACGCTTTCGACGGCGCACCCGGCCAAGTTCCCCGAGGCGGTGAAGGCGGCCTGCGGCATCGACCCGGCGCTGCCGGCCTGGACCGGCGACCTGATGGCGCGGGAGGAGTCCTACCAGGTGCTCCCGGCCGACCTGGATACGATAGAACAGGCGATCGAGAGCCGGGCCAGAGCGGTCGCGGCGGAGAGCTGACGGAACGATGCAAGACGAACGGACGACAAGACCGGCATGACAGTAAGGAAGAGCCAGCTTGCCAACGGCGTCACGGTCGTCACCGAAACCATGCCGCATCTTCAGAGCGTGGCGCTCGGGGTCTGGGTGGACTCCGGCGCGCGCAGCGAGCGCGAGGACGAGCACGGCGTTTCGCACCTGCTGGAACACATGGCCTTCAAGGGCACGAGGAGCCGCAGCGCCCGCGACATCGCCGAGGCGATCGAGGCGGTCGGCGGCGAGGTCAACGCGGCGACCAGCGTCGACCAGACGACCTTCTACGCCCGGTTGATGCACGACGATATCGCGCTGGGTCTCGACGTGCTGGGCGACATCCTGACGGAATCCGTGTTCGACGCGGAAGAGCTCCGCCGCGAGCAGCACGTGATCCTGCAGGAGATCGGCGCCGCGCTCGACACGCCCGACGACATGGTCTTCGACATGTTCCAGGAAGCCGCCTTCCCCGATCAGCCGATCGGGCGGTCGATCCTGGGAACCGCGCAATCGGTCTCGCAATTCGGGCCGGACGATATCCGACGGTTCCTGTCCGACCAGTATCGCGGCCCGAACCTGGTGATCGCGGCGGCCGGGCAACTCGACCACGATGCGTTCGCGACCGCGGCCGAGGCGCAATTCTCGACGTTTGCCGCCGAGCCGTCGGAGCCGTCCGTCGAGGCCAGCTACCGCGGCGGCGAGAACCTCGTGGAAAAGCCGCTGCAGGAGGTGCAGATCCTGCTCGGCTTCGAAGGCCCGCACGTGCTGAGCGACGACCTCTATACCGGTCAGCTCATGTCGGCGATCCTCGGCGGCGGCATGTCGTCACGGCTGTTCCAGAACGTCCGCGAGGAACGGGGCCTGTGCTATTCGATCTATTCGTTCCACTGGCCGTTCGCCGATACCGGGCTGTTCGGCATCCACTCGGCAACATCGCAGGAGGATGTCGAGGCGCTGATGCCGATCATGCTGGACACCGTCGCCGGCATGCAGGACGGGGTTTCGCAGCAGGAGCTGGACAGGGCCAAGTCGCAGATGCGCGCGACGCTGCTTATGGCGCTGGAGAGCCCGGTCTCGCGCGCCGGGCAGCTTGCCCGGCAGATCCTTATCCACGGCCGGACGCTCGACCTCGACGAGATCGTCGCCCGCATCGACGCGGTGACCGGCGAGGACATTGCCCGGATAGCCGGCGCGCTGGCCGCCTCGCCGCCGACGCTGGCCGCGGTCGGCCCGATCGCGCCGCTGCCCGGCGTCGATCGCATCGCCGACCGGCTCGGCGGAGCAACGCCGGCCATGGCCCGTACCGCGTGAGGATCGAACCGATGGCGCTGTTCAAGGTCTACGGTACGCAGGACAACGGGCCTATCATCCACGGCAACGGCATCACCCTGCGCGCGCCGGCGATTTCCGATTTCGAGGAATGGGCGGGGCTCCGATTGCGCAGCCGCGAATTCCTGACACCGTGGGAGCCGAAATGGCCGGCCGACGACCTGACGCGCGGCGCCTTCCGCCGCCGGCTGCGCCGCTACCAGGCCGAGATCCGCGACGACCACGCCTATCCGTTCTTCATCTTCCATGCCGCCGGCGGCGCCCTGCTCGGCGGCGTGACGCTGTCCAACATCGCCCGCGGCATGACGCAATCGGCGACGATCGGCTACTGGATGGGCGAGGAGCATGCCGGGCGGGGCTACATGGCCGAGGCGCTCAAGGTGCTGATCCCGTTCGCCTTCCGCTCGCTCAACCTGCACAGGCTGGAGGCTGCCTGCCTGCCGAACAACGAGCGTTCGATACGGCTCCTTGAAAAGCTCGGCTTCCAGCAGGAGGGACTGGCTCGCGGGCTGGTCTGCATCAACGGCCAATGGCGCGACCACGTGGTCTTCGCGCTGCTGGCGAGCGATCCCTGGCCCTAGACCCGGCAGGCGCTCAGGCGCGCTTGCGGGGCCGTTTCTCCTGCGTCATCTTCCGGGTCATCTGGCGATGCCGTTCGGCGAAACGGGCGCGGTCGGCGTCGCTGTGCAGGCCGATGCAACGGGGGCAGCTGATCCCCTCGCGATAGTCCGGCGACTGCCGGTCTGCCTCGCCGAGCGGCATACGGCAGGCGCGGCAGAGGCTGTGGGTGCCGGTCTCCAGGCCCTCGACCACGGAGACGCGCTCGTCGAAGACGAAGCATTCGCCGCGCCAGCGGCTGTCTTCCGGCGGCACGGTCTCGAGGTATTTCAGGATGCCGCCCTTCAGCTGGTAGACTTCCTCGAAGCCCTCCTGCCTGAGCAGCGCCGACGCCTTCTCGCAGCGGATCCCGCCGGTACAGAACATCGCCACCTTCGGCCTGTCCTCCATCAGCGCGTTTTCGCGCAGCCATTGCGGGAACTGCCGGAAGGAGGACGTCCGCGGGTCGACGGCATTGTCGAACGTGCCGATCGCCACCTCGTAATCGTTTCGGGTGTCGATGACGACGACGTCCGGGTCGTCGAGCAGAGCGTTCCAGTCGGCCGGCTCGACATGGGTGCCGGTCATGCCGACCGGATCGAGGCCCGGCAAGCCGAGGGTGACGATTTCCTTCTTCAGGCGGACCTTGAGGCGGCGGAACGGCATGCGGCCGGCACGGCTTTCCTTGTGCTCCAGGCCGGCAAATGGCGGCATGTCGCGCAATTCGGCCAGAAATCCGCGGATTTCGGCCTCGGCGCCGGCGATGGTGCCGTTGATTCCCTCCGGGGCAAGCAGCAGCGTGCCGCGGATCCCCCGGTCTTCGCACATCCGGTGGATCGGCTCCTGAAGGTCTGCGAAACCGGGCAGGTCCACGAACCTGTAGAGCGCCGCGATAAGGAAATCGCCGGTCAGATCGGGTTGTCTTCTGGCCATCGGATCAGCGATAACCCCAACGGCCGGCCGTGACAATCGCCCGGAAAGTGCCAATCGGCCGCATTTTGCCATGCGGCGGAAGCCGGGCGAACACGCTAAGGACAAAATTGTCGGCTTGTGATCGGACGTTTGGGGCTGTACTGGTTCGAGTACATTGAGTTTGTCATCGAGGTCTTCCTTGCGCGCAGGTTTTTCTCTTATATGCCTGCTGTTTAGCATCTGCTGCGCCGGCCTCTGGGCGAACCGGGCGGCGGCGGTCGAGGCGGTCAATGTGCCGCGGAACGCGGCGATCATCGACCTCACGGATATTGTCGAGCGGCATCTCAACCGGACGGACAGGCTGCAGGTCTCGACCGCGCCGGACGCGGACGGCATCGTCCGCCGCATCGAGGTGCGCTCGGAGAACGAGGGCGGCAGTTCCGACTGGATCGTCTTCGCGCTGGCCAACACCTCCGACGAGCAGATCGACAGGCTGCTGGTGGCGCCGCATTACCGACTGGTGGGTTCCGGCCTGATGTGGCCCGACCTCGGACGAACGCGGATCGGCGCGGTGACGCCGAGCCAGGGCTTCGCGCCGGAACGGATACCCGACAACCAGGCGGACATCTACCGGATAACGCTCGATCCCGGCGCGATCATCACGTTCGTGGCCGAGATGAACTCGGCGAGACTGCCTAAGCTGCAGCTATGGGAGGCCGACGCCTACAAGGCGACGGTCAACAGCTTTACCCTCTATCGCGGCATCGTCATCGGCATCGCCGGCCTGCTGGCCCTGATCCTGACGGTGCTGTTCGTGGTCAAGGGGACGGCGATGTTCCCGGCGACCGCCATGCTGGCCTGGGCGGTACTGGCCTATATCTCTATCGACTTCGGCTTCTGGGACCGGACCTTCGCGACGGTCCAGGTCGACCAGCAGTCCCTTCGCGCCGCCACGGAGGTGCTGCTGGCGGCGGCCATGCTGGTCTTCCTCTACACCTATCTCCACCTGCACCGCTGGCACGTGCGCTACAGCCACGTGACGATCGCCTGGCTGCTCGGCATCGCCGTGCTGTCCGGCGTGATCGCCATCGACCCGGCCGTCGCCTCCGGCATCGCCCGCATGTCGCTCGCGGCCACCGGCATCGCCGGACTGTTCATCGTGTTCTATCTCGCCCTTCACAATTACGACCGGGCGATCATGCTGATCCCGACATGGCTGGTGCTGGTGTTCTGGCTGGGCGCCGGGTGGCTCGCCGTCACCGGCCGGCTGGACAATCCGGTGGTGCAATCGGCTTTGGCCGGCGGCCTGGTTCTGATCGTCATGCTGGCGGCCTTCACGATCATGCAGCACGCATTCGCCGGCGGCGCGCTGGCCCAGGGGCTGATCAGCGACGCGGAGCGCAAGGCGCTGGCGCTGGTCGGCGCCGGACACGCGGTCTGGGACTGGGACGTCTCGCGCGACCGGATCACCGTCGGCCCGGAGGTCGAGGACCATCTCGGGCTGAAGCGCGGCGCGCTGGCCGGCCCGGCGCGCAACTGGCTGGCGCTCGTCCATCCGGGCGACCGCGACCGGTTCCGCATCGTGCTCGACACGATCGTCAACCACCGGCGCGGCCGCATCAACCAGGCCTTCCGGATGCGCGCCAGCGACGGGCATTTCCTGTGGTTCTCGCTGCAGGCGCGCCCCATCGTAGGCTCGGACGGCGAAGTGATGCGCTGTGCCGGCACCATCGGCGACGTAACCGAGCAGAAGGTCGCCGAGGAGCGGCTGCTGCACGATTCCGTCTACGACAACCTGACCGGCCTTCCAAACCGGCAACTGTTCCTCGACCGGCTGGAAACAGCGATCGACCGGGCGACGGCGGAGGACGGCACGGTTATGCCGACGGTCATGTCGATCGATCTCGACAAGTTCCGCGACATCAACGAGGAGTTCTCCATCTCCATCGGCGATTCCGTGATGCTGGCCGTGGCCAGGCGCCTGTCGCGCCTGCTCAGGCCGCAGGACAGCCTCGCCCGGCTGCAGGGTGACGGCTTCGCCGTGATCCTGCTGTCGGAGACCGAAAAGGCGCAGGTCGAGGCGTTCGCGAACGACCTGATGTCGTCGATCAGGGCGGCGATCTCGATCGCCGACAAGGAGATCTTCCTGTCGGCGTCAATCGGCATCGCTCCGCCGGAGGACGAATTGTCGGCCGAGGACCAGTTCAAGCGCGCGGAAGTCGCCTGCTACCACGCCAAGCGGCTCGGCGGCGGCCGGGCGGAATTCTACCGGGCCTCGCTGGGCGCGCGCGGCAACCGGATGGAGATGGACAAGGATCTGCGGATCGCCATCGACAATGGCGATATCGACCTGCAATACCAGCCGATCGTCAGACTCGCAGACGAGACGATCGCCGGATATGAGGCGCTGATGCGCTGGAACCATCCGCAGCGCGGCAAGATCCCGCCGAGCGAATTCATACCGGTG
>DATHRP010000562.1:0-1770 GCA_035465195.1 Afifellaceae bacterium
AGGCAGGCGAGCGCTGCCGCCCCCGCGCCGGAAGCGACGATCTTTGCATCCTGCAGGGTCTTTCCCGCAAGCTCCAGCCCGTTCACCACGGCCGCGCCGACGATGATGGCGGTGCCGTGCTGGTCGTCGTGGAAGACCGGAATGTTCATCCGCTCGCGCAGCTTCGCCTCGATCTCGAAGCACTCCGGCGCCTTGATGTCCTCCAGGTTGATGCCGCCGAAGGTCGGCTCCAGTGGCGCGACGACGTCGACGAACCGCTCGACCTCCGTTTCGGCCACCTCGATGTCGAAGACGTCGATGCCGGCGAACTTCTTGAACAGGACCGCCTTGCCCTCCATTACCGGTTTCGACGCCAGCGGGCCGATGGAACCGAGGCCGAGCACGGCGGTGCCGTTGGAGATGACGGCCACGAGATTGCCGCGGGCCGTGTAGCGTGAAGCCGACGCGGGGTCCTTTTCGATTTCCAGGCACGGCGCGGCGACCCCCGGCGAATAGGCAAGCGCCAGGTCGCGCTGGTTTCCGAGCGGCTTGGTGGCCTGGATCTCCAGCTTTCCCGGTCGTGGATATTCGTGAAAATAGAGCGCGTTCTGTTCAAGTGTCGCCCGTGCGGGCTTCTCGTCGCTCATAAAGGGGTCTCCGGCGCTTCCGATCTGGCCGGAGACTTTAGCACGCGAAACGCGGGCGGAAACGGGGCTATCCGCCCGTCAGGTCCGCATTGCTTCGATCGTCTGCCAATTCCGGCTTACTGGTGCGCCGACGACACGACGTATTTCGGCGTCATGACGTTCCGGCCGTCCCTGTTGTCGATATCGGCGGCCACGAGGCCGCTTGCACCGAGGAAAAACACAACGAGTGTCCAGTATGCGCTACGCAGAGTTACATTCAACATGGTCGCCGCTTTCAAACCGTTTACGAAACTCCGTAACCAGTGTGTCCACAACCCATCCGCGAGACAATCCAATTGTTAGCCGATGGTAAACTGGTAAATAGAGTGATAACTCTTAAGAAACGAATAAAATTCGATTGGTTTTTCACTAACTTACGGCGGCTATTGTGGAATCCGTCCCGGTGCGGCCACCACCGCTCGCCGACCCGTTTCACCGTCTTAAAATAGTATTAAGAGCCGGACGCAAATCGTGTCTTTCGACGTGAAATGCAGGCCGGTCCGGATCAAATTTCTTGACGGATAGGCCATGCTCGGCAATAAGCGGGGCATGAACAGTGCCATGTCCGGCGCGTCTTCACGCGCCATTTGCATCTGCGGGATTATTATCAGCTAGCGACAAACGCTGGCTCGGCCGTTCATACCCTTCTTTCTGACCTTGAACGACCCTGCCGGCGGGCGGGGAAGTCATGACCGACGACACATTCAGGGGACTGCGGCTCCACAACACGCTGAGCCGGCGCAAGGAGGATTTCCGTCCGATCGACGCCGGCAACGTGCGCATGTATGTCTGCGGGCCCACCGTCTACGACTACGCCCATATCGGCAATGCCCGCCCGGCGATCGTCTTCGACGTGCTGTTCCGGTTGCTCCGCCATCTCTACGGCGAAGATCACGTCACCTATGTCCGCAACATCACCGACGTCGACGACAAGATCAACGCGCGCGCGGCGGAGGATTATCCCGATCTGCCCCTCAACGAGGCGATCCGCAGGGTCACGGCGAAGACCGAGGAGCAGTACCACAGGGACGTGGCGGTGCTCGGTAATCTTGAGCCGACCGTCGAGCCACGCGCCACGGAACACATTGCCGAAATGCAGGTGCTG
>DATHRP010000563.1:0-5369 GCA_035465195.1 Afifellaceae bacterium
CAACCGCGCGGATCCCCTCGACATCGTCGGTCACGATTTCCCGCGCCGCCAGACGGTGGCCGGCCTCCTCGATCCGCGCCGCCAGCGTCGCGCCGGAGCGATCCTCGTCGAGGCTGCGCGTGTCGGAGACGGTCAGCACAGCGATACCGACCGGAATGAAGGGTTTGCTTTCGTCGATCGATGGCATGCGGCGACCCGTTTTCACCAAATTGTGCAGGATTATAGCGCCTGTCGACGGTATAAAAATACAAGCGCTGGAATCTTTGCGCGTTACGGCGGATCGCACAAGGAGGGAGCATGCCGCGAAAGCAGACTTACGAGGGCCGTTCGGTGCGGGTTCACTTCGACCCCGGCCGCTGCATCCATGCGCGCGAATGCGTGCTGGGCCTTCCATCCGTCTTCCGCCCGGACGAGCGGGCCTGGGTCCATCCGGACGAGGCGGCGGCGGACGAGCTGGCCGCAGTGATCCGCAATTGCCCTTCCGGGGCGCTGACCTATGAGCGGAGCGACGGCGAGGGCGGGGAGACGCCGCCGTCGGTCAACCGGGTGAGGCTGTGGGAGCACGGCCCGCTGGAATTCCGCGGCCAGTTGAAGGTCGCCGGCGAAGCGGCGGGAACGCGCGCCGTCATCTGCCGCTGCGGCCGGTCGAAGAACAAGCCCTGGTGCGACAATTCCCACCGCGATATGGGCTTCAAGGCGACCGGCGAGCCGAAGGTGACGGAAACGCCGGAAGAGCTGTCGGCGCGCGGCGGCGAGCTTTCGCTGACGCCCCTGAAGGACGGGCCGATGCAGGTGATCGGCAACCTGGAGATCATCGCCGGGTCAGGCCGCCGGCTCGATTGCTCGACGGAAACCTATTTCTGCCGCTGCGGCGGGTCGGGCCGCAAACCCTATTGCGACGGCACCCACGCCAGGACCGGATTCAAGGCCGACGGGGAATAGCAGCGACGCCGATCAGGTCTTCAGGACGAGCGCAGCGTGGCATCCGCAGGCGCGCCGTACCGGATCCGGAAATCACCGAGAACAGGGAAATAACAGGGAAATTCTCAAAAAATTGACCGTAATTCGGCGGGCCTTTTCCGGAATATACAAGCGGTTACAAATAGTTGCGGGGAAAAGCCGGATCGCGGGAACAGGGAACTCCGTAACTGAAAACAGGGAATTTCGCGGCCGAAAACAGGGAATGCAGCCGCGGATATCAGGGAATAGGACCGTGGACATCGGGGAATTCCGGTCTTCCGGTCGCAGCCCCAAACGCACCGATGCCCGGGGCGGCCCAACTCAGCGGCGTCGAGTTCGACGGCGAGGCGAACAGGAATCCCGGATCAATTGCCGCCGCTTGATCTGGATCATGAAATTTCCGCGACAACCCGATGAGATTGCCCGCATGCGCGCGGCTTGACCCGGCCGAGCGCGAGAAGATGGGATCCTGTATCATCGTGTTGAGAATTGCCCGTATCGAAAAAGCGGCCCAACTGAACCGGGACGTGCTGTTCCGGTTCGGAACGGCGCTCCTGTTCATCGTCGGCATCATGCTGTTCACGATCGTGAGAACCAAGAGCGGAATCCATGGCGTGCTGCTGGTGAATGCCGCCATGATCGGCGGATATATGCTTGCGTTCTGCATCGCCATGGCTGCGGCGATCACGGCGATCGTCGCCTCCCAGCTCGGCCTGCCGGTCAGTTCCACGCACATTGCCGTTGGCGGAGTGTTCGGGGTCGGGTTCCTGCGCGAATATCTCAAGGTGAACTATGCCCGTATGGTGGAAGAAATCCGCCGACATCACAGCGAGAGCGACCCGCAGGAGGTCGAGGCTTTCCTTGCCCGTTTCGAAGCCGCCAATGTCGCGGTCAAGAGCGAGATGCTGCGCGAGCTGAAGGGTCGAAACGCCGGAAAGCTGCTGAGCAAAAGCGAGCGCAAGGGGCTGGGCCGCATCAACCGGCTTGAGCTGGTCAAACGCTCCCTCCTCCTGCTGATTGTTGCAGCCTGGCTGGTTACGGTGCCGTTTTCCGGTCTCCTCGGCGCAATGTTCTTTTTCATGATCAGGGGAATCATGCTGCCATGACCGATACGTCTTCCGACAGTCCGATACTTGTCGCCGTCGATTTTTCCGAGGACTCGGTTCACGCGTTGATCTGGGCGGCGCGCCAGGCCGAGCTGGAAGGTGCTCCGCTGATCATCCTGCACGTCGTCCATGACCCTGCGGCCAGTCCGGGGTTCTATCGAAAGCCCGACGAGGTCTGGTTGCGCCCGCTGGCCGATGTGGCAAGGGAGATGATGGACGATTTCCTGACATCTGCGCGAACAGAAAACCCGGGATTGCAGGCACTCCGGTCAGCGGATGTCAGGCTCGTCTCCGGCCTTCCGGGTGGCCGCATCTGCGAAGTGGCTTCAGACGCCGGGGCCCGGCTTGTCGTTGTCGGCAGCCGCGGCCGTACTGGTCTGCAATCGATCCTGCTCGGCTCTGTAGCGCAGCGGGTCGCGCAGATCTGCGCCGCGCCTGTGGTGATCGTGAAGTCGCCGGAGCAGGCGGCCCGAGGGGAGCCGGCGAATTGAGCGTCGAGTTGGACACGTTCGCGCTTGTCACCGGCATTGTCGGCGGGCTTGCGCTGTTCCTGTTCGGCATGGACGTGTTGACCCGATCGCTGAAACAGGTGGCCGGCGACTATATGAAGACATTGCTCGGCCGCGTGACGAGCAACCGCTTCGTCGGCCTGGCCACCGGGGCAACCATCACCGCCATCATTCAATCGTCTTCGATCACCACGGTTCTGCTTGTCGGGTTCATCTCCGCCGGGTTGTTGTCCAATGCGCAGAGTGTCCCGATCATTCTCGGAGCGAATATCGGAACGACCATTACCGCCCAGATTCTCGCGTTCAAGGTGACCGAGTTTGCGTTGCCCATACTGGCCGCCGGTTTCTTCGTTTCGTTTACCGCACGGCGAGAAGAACGGCAGCAGTACGGTTTGATCGTCCTGGGGCTCGGCTTCGTTTTCTTCGGAATGGCCATCATGGGCGACGCGATGAGGCCATTGCGCAGCTATCAGCCGTTTCTCGATTTCATGGCCTCGCTCGATCAGCCGATACTGGCCGCTCTGGTCGGAGCGGCATTCACGGCCGTGATTCAATCGTCATCCGCAACGACCGGCATCCTGATCGTGATGGCGGCGCAAGGGCTGATAGGACTGGAAGCGGCGATTGCCCTTGCGCTGGGGTCCAATATCGGCACTTGCGTTACCGCCGCTCTGGCTGTCATCGGCAAGCCGCGCGAGGCTGTCCGCGCTGCTCTCGTGCACACCTTGTTCAATTTTGTCGGTGTCGCGATCTGGATCGGCCTGGTCGGCCAGCTCGCCGAGGTTGCACGCTTCATTTCACCATCACATCCGGAACTGACCGGGCTTGCTCGTACCGCGGCTGAAGTTCCGCGCCAGATCGCCAACGTTCATACGCTCTTCAACGTCGTCAACGCCGGCCTGTTCATCGGGTTCACCGCCCAGATCACGAGGCTGGTGGAATGGTTGTTGCCCGACCAGCCGTTGCCGAAAGACGAGCGCTTTGCGACCCACTTCCTGAACGATCAGTTTCTGGCGACGCCCGCAATCGCCCTCGATGCCGCCAGGCGAGAGGTGGTCAGGCTTGGCGGGCTGGTGCGCGACATGCTCGGCGCGGTCGTGCCCACGGCGATTTCCGGCAACCGCCTGCAACTCGAACGCTTGGGAAAGATGGATAAGCCTGTCGATGTGCTGCATCGGGCGATCATCGGCTATCTGCGCAGCGTCAGCCTGGCCAACCTTTCCAACGAACAGTCGGATATGCTGGTAGCGTTGATCAAGATCGCCAATGATCTTGAGCATATCGGCGACCAGGTGGCGACCAATATCGTGTCCACTGCAAGAAAGCGGATGGACGAGAAGGTCGTTATCAGTGACCAGACGTCCCGCGCCATCGCCGCGCTTCATGCCAAGGTTTGCAAGGCATTGGAACGGGCACTCACCGCGCTCGACGAAGAAGACCTGGCTGGCGCGAAAAGCGTTCGCGCCATGAAGCAGGACCTTGTGAACATGATCGAACAGATCGCGCGCCATGAAATTACAAGACTGCAGGCTGACGAGCCGGAACGACTTTCAACCTATGCCCGCGAGATCGAACTGATCGAAATCCTCGACGACATCTTCAAGACGGTCCGTCGAATTGCCACAACTGAAATCGGCATATTCGATGCCGATGCAAATGGCGATCGTACCGCTGGAGAAGAGATGGCAGCCTAGTGCGGACATCGGGTATCCGTGCTGCGGCCGCCAATACTGTCCCCGTCCGATTCCGGGAAAGTCTCAGACATGTCTGGGCCGCAAACGCACCCTCCGGAAATCCCCAAACAGGGATCTTGAGCAAGCAGCTTAGCTGCTGATCGGTTCCGGTCCTCCTCGGTTGTCGTCTTCCTCCGCGCGCGGGTCGAGCGCCACCGTTTCCGGCGTCAGCGCCTTGGTCGCCGGTACGCTGGCGAAGGTTCCACGCAGTCCCTCCGGTATCGGCTTGCGCCGCATGGTGCGGTAGATGGCGTGGCCCGCCAGGGCGAGATGCGCGCTCGCCGTGATCGTGAACAGCGCTGACGGTCCGAACCGCTCCATGGCGAGACTGGCGAGCGCCGGGCCGATCATCGTACCGATCCCGTAGAGCATCAGAAGTCCGCCGGAAATGGCGACGAAATCGCCGGACGAGGCGAAATCGTTGGCATGCGCCACCGCCAGCGAATAGAGCGGATAGGTGAGGGCGCCGTAGAAGGCGACCATGATGAGGATGGTGGTCGGATCGGCCGGCCTGAAGGTTGCGATGAGGATGCCGGCAAGGCCGGCGCCGATCGCGCCGCCGGCCAGCACGTAGCGGCGGTCGGTCCTGTCGGAAACCCGGCCGATCGGGATCTGCATCAGTGCGCCCGCCATAATGGCGAGGCCCATCATCGCCGCGATCAGCAGCGGCGGCAGACCGGACTTCGCGCCGAAGACCGGCGCGAGCGTACCGAAGGCGCCGTTGACCACGCCGACCAGCATCGCCGCGATGAAGGCGACCGGCGAGAAGTAGAAGAGTTGCCGGAGGTTGAGGCGGACCTGGGTCAGCGGCTTCGGTGTGGCGGCCGCGGAGAGCGCAGTCGGCAGGACCGCCATGCAGAACAGGATGGACGCCAGCATGAACAGGGTATCCTGAGCCGTGTCGCCGGCGGCGACGAGGAACTGGCCGCCTGTGATCGAGATGAAGTTCACCGTCATGTAGACGCTGAACACGGTACCGCGCGTCTCGTTGGTCGACCGCTCGTTCAGCCAGCTTTCCACCACCATCATGCCGCCGGCCATGACGAAACCGGAACAGCCGC
>DATHRP010000564.1:0-2642 GCA_035465195.1 Afifellaceae bacterium
CAAGCTGCAGAGCGGCAACGAGGCCCGCTACCTGTTGTCCGTCGACGCGATCCTCTCGGTCGATCCGAATGCGGAAGTCCAGCCCGGCGACGTGCTGGCACGTATTCCGCTGGAAAGCGCGAAGACCAAGGACATCACCGGCGGTCTGCCGCGCGTTGCGGAGCTGTTCGAGGCCCGCAGGCCGAAGGACCATGCCGTGATCGCCGAGATTTCCGGCACCATAAAGTATGGCCGCGACTACAAGAACAAGCGCCGGATCATCATCGTTCCGCACGATGAAGACCAGGAGCAGGCGGAATACCTGATCCCGAAGGGTCGTCCGTTCCAGTTCCAGGAAGGTGATCCGATCGAGAAAGGCGAACACCTGCTCGACGGACTGCCGGCGCCGCACGACATCCTGGCCATCAAGGGCATCGAGGAACTGGCGGCCTATCTGGTCAACGAGATCCAGGCCGTCTATCGGCTGCAGGGCGTGACGATCAACGACAAGCATATCGAGGTGATCGTCAGCCAGATGCTGAAGAAGGTCGAGATCGAGGATACCGGCGATTCCGACTATATCGCCGGTGAGCAGATCGACAGGATCGAGTTCGACGACGTCAACGAGCGCCTTGCCGAGGAAGGCAAGAAGCCGATGACGGGCAACCCGGTGCTGCTCGGCATCACCAAGGCCAGCCTGCAGACGCGGTCGTTCATTTCCGCCGCCTCGTTCCAGGAGACGACCCGCGTGCTGACCGAGGCCGCGGTGAACGGCAAGCGGGACACGCTGGAGGGCCTCAAGGAAAACGTCATTGTGGGCCGCCTGATCCCGGCGGGCACCGGCGGCACGATGAGCCGCCTGCGCCAGGTTGCCGGAAGCCGCGACGACCTGATCATGGACGAGCAGCGCAAGCAGGCGGAGAAGGCCGCCCAGGCCGCGCTGACGGACATGAGCGCGGAGGCGGATGCGGCCGAATAGGCCGGCGCTCGGGCCACGCTCAATTGCGAAAAAGGGGCCGCTTTTGCGGTCCGTTTTTTTGAGTTCGTTAACCTTAAGGGAGTCATAATGTTGCAGTTCGGCAACTGGCACTGATTAGTTCGCGGCAACTTGAACCTTTGCTTGAGACGCGGCGTCAAACCTGCAACAGACAGGTTGCGCAACGGTGGTGATTCTCTGCGGAGAGCGGTGTTGCGGAAAGGTCTGTGTCCGACCTTCATGATGTGGGGATGGTGTTATGGTGATGAATCTCGTTTGGCGTACGATCCTGTTTTTTGCGCTGTCTTTCGGCTCCGCCGTCATTATGGCGTTGCCCTACGTTGCCTGATCCGGCCGGCCCGTCCGGGCCGGTTTCTCTCCATACCCGAAAATGCAATTAAAAATCGGTAGATGGGGCTTGACGACCCGTCTGCCAGGGTCTAGATCACGCCCACCGTCGGGCAGGCGGTAATCCGAACCTGATTCCGTTCGTCAAGATTGGAAACCAATCGGCTTAGACGCTGCCCGGATTTTGGAACGAGACACCTGATGTCATGACCGCGGACGTTCCGTGGTCCTCTGGTTTGGTGCACCGACGCTCACGTCGAGCGGTTCGGTGCATTTTTCATCGCCTGAGGCGATGTCACACGCATTGTAAAGAGCGGACAGGACAGAATGCCGACGATCAATCAGTTGATTCGCAAGCCGCGCCACGACAAGCCGAAGCGCAACAAGGTGCCAGCGCTCGAGGCGAACCCGCAGAAGCGGGGTGTTTGCACGCGCGTTTACACGACGACTCCGAAGAAGCCGAACTCGGCATTGCGCAAGGTGGCCAAGGTCCGCCTGACGAACGGCTTCGAAGTAATCGGCTACATTCCCGGTGAAGGTCACAATCTGCAGGAACATTCGGTGGTGATGATCCGCGGTGGCCGCGTAAAGGACCTTCCGGGCGTCCGCTACCACATCCTTCGCGGCGTGCTGGATACCCAGGGCGTCAAGGACCGCAAGCAGCGCCGTTCGAAATACGGCGCGAAGCGTCCGAAATAAGAGGTCAAGCAGATGTCACGTCGTCACCGCGCAGAGAAGCGCGAAATCATCCCCGACCCGAAATACGGCGATATCGTTCTTTCCAAGTTCATGAATTCGGTCATGTACGCGGGCAAGAAGTCGGTGGCCGAGGCCATCGTCTACGGTGCGCTCGATACGGTCGAGCAGAAGAAGAAGCAGGATCCGGTCGCAGTTTTCCATCAGGCACTGGAAAACGTTATGCCGGCCGTCGAGGTCCGCTCCCGACGCGTCGGCGGCGCGACATATCAGGTTCCCGTCGAAGTCCGCACGGACCGGCGCCAGGCGCTGGCGATCCGCTGGCTGATTTCGGCCGCGCGCGGGCGCAACGAACGGACCATGGTCGAACGCCTGTCCGGCGAATTGATGGATGCGGCGGAAAATCGTGGCAACGCGGTGAAAAAGCGCGAGGACACGCACCGGATGGCGGAAGCCAACCGCGCGTTCTCCCACTACCGCTGGTAAGGACAGCAAGACGAGGCAATCGCTATGGCCCGCGAATACAAGATCGAAGACTACCGGAATTTCGGCATCATGGCTCACATCGATGCCGGCAAGACGACGACGACCGAGCGCGTCCTCTATTATACCGGCAAGAGCCACAAGATCGGTGAAGTGCACG
>DATHRP010000565.1:0-14055 GCA_035465195.1 Afifellaceae bacterium
AGTTGCGAACGCTGCGCGTGGAACCCGGCGCTCACGGCGCCGCCATCCGGTCCGTCGACAGTCCGCGTGATCCACTGAATGTTCGCGTTCGCGTGCGGGGAACCGGCCACCTCCCCTGCCCTAGCCAGGCCCGGTTCGTCGAGCCTGCCTCCGAGAGCGCCGGCTTCCGACAGGACCAGGATATCGCCGGTTACGGACTGTTCCGCCGCGAAACCGCCGAGCGCTGCACGCAGGCTATCAATGTCGTTGAAAACACCGATCGCCACCCTCGGTTTTTCGCTCGCCGTCACTGTCCTCACCCCTTTCCCGGCCAAGGGCCGGAGGCTCGGGATCGCGGATTAACAGATCTCGACTTCGCCGTCGGCAAGTTCCTCCAGCCTGCGCATGTCGTTGACGCGGACCCTGGTCGTCTGGAGCAGTTCAATGACGCCGCGCTTGCGCAGCGCGGTAAACCGGCGGCTGACGGTTTCGATGGTGAGCCCGAGAAAATCCGCGATGTCGGTCCGCGTCATCGGCAACTGGAACGTGACGGTGGCGGATTCGGCAGCGTCCTCGCGGCGCGCCAGCGCCAGCAGGAACGAGGCCAGTTTCTCGGTTGCCGACTTGCGCCCGACCATGACGAAATGATCGTGCATGCTGGCCAACTCGGATGTCGCAACACTGAGCAGCCTGCGGGCCAGTTCGGGCCGCTCGTCGAGCGAACGGGCCAGCGCCGCGGCCGGGATGCAGCGCACGCGCGCCGGGCTGACCGCTTCGCAACTGCACTTGCATTCCAGTTCGTGACCGATGCCGACAATGTCGCCGGGATAGCTGAACGAAAGGATTTGCCGCCTGCCGTCGTGAAGCACCCGGAAACTGCAGACGACACCTTCGAGGACTTCGTAATACCGGCCGCCGGCATCGCCTTCGCCAAACAGCATTTCATGGCGCGAGAGCTGTTTGACGGGCGGCTGGCGGTCGCCGGGCATCGCCGCGACGTCGAGGCCCGAAAAAAGGTGGGACGCCGGTTCGCGATCGTTGGCAGCCTCGATGACGTTGGCCTGTGCGCTCTTCATGATCTCGATCTCCATTTCCGGCAGTTTCGGATTTCGGGACGATCTCAACCCATGAACGTATGGCGATTGTGACGTTCTTGTCTTGATGTGTCATGGTTTGTATCAGAATGTAACGAGCGTCCGTATCGGCTGCCCCCGACGGCTGCAGAAAGACAAGATCGCAGGGCGTGACTGAACATGGCCGCACCAACTGATCCGCAGAATTCCGCGCATATCGCCGTCGTCGACGACGACGAGAAGGTGCGCCGGCTGCTCAGACGGTGCTTCGAACCGGAAGGCTACCGGGTAAGCGAGGCGGCCAACGGCGCCGAACTGGACACGATCATGGCCAACGAGCCCGTCGACCTGATCACGCTCGACCTGGGGTTGGCCGGCGACGACGGTCTGTCGGTCGCGCGTGCCGTGCGGTCACGCTCGGCAATCCCGATCATAATGGTCACCGGGAAGGGCGACCCGATCGACAAGATCGTCGGGCTGGAGATCGGCGCCGACGATTACATTTCCAAGCCGTTTCATGTCCGCGAAGTGCTTGCCAGGGTCCGTTCGGTGCTGCGCCGGTCGGCGCCGCAAGGCGGGCGCGACGCGACGGCGCCAGCGTACACGCCCGGCCCGGCGCCCGTTGCCAAGGACGGGGAAACCTACCGGTTCGGCGGCTGGATTCTCGACATACCGCACCGCGAACTGCGCCGCGACGATGCCGAGCCGACTGTCCTGACAACCGGAGAGTTCGAACTGCTGCATCTCATGGTGCGCAACGCGCAGCGCGTACTGACGCGCGACCAGATCATGGACAATCTCAAGGGCCACGACTGGAATCCCTACGACCGCAGCATCGACAACCAGGTGGCGCGGCTGCGCAAGAAGATCGAGGACGATCCTTCGCACCCGCGATTCATCAAGACGGTGCGCGGCGTGGGATACAGCTTCACCGGCGACGTCACGAAAGCCTAGCCGGCCGGCACCTCCGACAGGACCTTGTGAATCGCGGCCGCGAGATCGGCAGTGCGGTAGGGCTTGCGCAGGATGCCGATCCTCTCGCTTTCCAGCATGTCGCCGCGCACGAGTTCCTCCGCATAGCCCGACGTCAACAGGACACGGACGTCGCCATGGCGGTTGCGGATCTCGTTGCAGAGCTGGCGGCCCGACAATCCCCCGGGCATGACGAGATCGCTGAAGACCAGATCGATCGGCCGGTTCTTCTCGAACACGTCGAGGGCTTCCGGCCCGTTCGAAGCCTCGAAGGCCTTGTAGCCCAGCGATCGCAGCCTGCGGAGCGTCAGCAGGCGCACCCGGCTGTCGTCCTCCACAACCAGGATGCGTTCGCCCTGTCCGGCAAGTTGTTCGGTCGGCGGCAGCCGGTCGTCGCCGGCATCGCCGGGCTCGGCACGCGGAAGGTAGATGTTGACCGTGGTGCCCTTGCCGGCCTCGCTGTAGATCGTGACATCGCCCCCGGACTGGCGGGCAAAACCGTAGACCATCGGCAAACCGAGACCGGTTCCCCGGCCGGCCTCCTTGGTGGTGAAAAACGGTTCGATGGCGCGATCCCGGATTTCCGGCGGCATTCCGGTCCCGGTATCGGTAACCGACAGCTGGACATATTGGCCGGGCTGCAGGCCGAGCTCGTTGGCGACGTCGAGATCGATGAACTCGGCATTGCGGGTCTCGAGAATAAGCCTGCCGCCACTGGGCATCGCGTCGCGGGCATTGATCGCCAGATTGATGACGGCATTCTCGATCTGGCCGGGATCGGAACGGGTGAGCCAGAGGTCGCCGCCAAGTACCGTGGACAGGTCGATGTCGGCTGCGATGGTGCGCCGGAGCATATCGCTCAACCCGACAATGAGCCGGTTCAGGTCGACTGCCTCCGGCACGAGGATGCTTTGGCGGGCAAACGCGAGCAGCCGGCCGGTCAGCTTGGCGCCGAGTTCGGCCGCTTCCTGGGCATCGCCCAGGATCTCCCGCTCCTCGTCGGCCGCCAGGCGCGGCTCGAGCAACTCCAGATTGCCGATGATGACCGACAGAAGATTGTTGAAATCGTGGGCTATGCCGCCGGTGAGCTGGCCGATCGCCTCCATTCGCTGCGCCTGGTGCAATGCCGTCTCGGCCTGCCTGCGGTCGCTGAGATCGTGGATGATCCCGGTGAAGAACGTTTCGCCGCCGACCTGGTAGCGGCTGACGGCGAGATGCATCGGAAAGGTCGACCCGTCGCTGCGCCGGCCGATCACCTCGCGACCGATACCGATGATCTGGCGTTCCCCCGTCTCCAGATAGTGGCGAATGTACTCGTCATGGTGCGAGCGGTCCGGTTCGGGCATCAGGACCGCGACATTGCGGCCGCCCAGTTCCTTCGCGCTGTAATGGAACAGCCTCTCCGCAGCCGGATTGACGCTTTCGATCCTGCCCGCGGCATCGATCGTGATGATCGCATCGACGGCCGATTCCAGGAGCGCGGCAAGCTTCGACGCCTGCGCCTTCAACGATTGCCGGTCCTTTGAACTCATCCCGCTCCGATCGGTTCGCGCCATTGATCCTTCCGGCCCACATTGCCCTTATCGGCTCACGCATTGCAATGCGCAACGCCGGAGCTCATGGGCAAATGGCCGCGCCTTGCCGTGCGGCGGTCCACTTTGCGCTGAATCAAGATGACGATGCGCGCCGTTGACTAAAGTCCGGCCCAACAAGGAGGTCAATGTCCATGGTTTTCCGGAGTCTGTTCGCAATCCTGATCTTCGTGGCCGCTGCCGCAGCCGGCACGCCAGCCTCGGCGCGGACCGCCCGCACGATCGCCGACTTGAATATGAGAGCGGGACCGAGCGTCCGATACCACCGCATCGCGGTGATCCCCGCCGGTTCCCGGGTCGACGTCAGATATTGCCTCCAACGCCGTTCCTGGTGCCGGGTCCGCTGGCGCGGACTCGGCGGATGGGTGTCGCGCCGCTATCTGAGTTTTGCCAGCTACCGGCCGCGCTACTATTCCGAACCGCCGGGGTTCTATACGCGGCCGCCGGGTCTCTATTTCGAGTACCGCGAAGGGCGCTGGCGTGACAGGCACGACCGCTGGCACAAGAGGCACCGCTATCCGAGGAAGAAGTCCAATCGCCGCAAGTGGAACCTCGACCATGATCGCTTTCACCACCGCCTGCCGAGGAGGACGGAAAGGCCGCCGAGACGCCGAATCTGGCCGCCGAGGGACGGCGATCGCAGGCGTCCGGGCTGACGCTGACCGCGTAAAAGCTGCCTAGCCGGCCAGCAGGCCGGCTAGAAGCAAGGCGGTGCAGGCGGCAGCGCCGGCATAGGGCACCCAGACGGGTGCGATGAATGTGCCCTCGGGCGCAGGAGCGCCTGAGCGCTTGACGCGGGCGAGCGCCACGCAGACCAGCACGAAGACGGCGAGCGTGATCGCCGACGTCCATGCAGCCAGGCGGGTGATCGGGAAAAGCAGCGCCAGGACCAGCACCAGGGCGACGATGAGCGCGGTCCCGGCCACCGGCGTTCCGGTGACCGGATTGATCCGGGCGAGCCAGGCCGGCAGGCGGCCATGGTTGGCGAGACCGTAGATGACCCGGGCCGACATGATGATCTGGACGATGATGCCGTTGACCGTCGCGACCACCGCGATCAGCGTGATGACGAATGGCGACAGGCCAGTGGTGCGGGCGAAGACCAGGGCAAGCGGCGCCCGGCTTGCCGCGATTTCATCCGCCGGCACCGCCGCCAGCGCGGCGAGGATCACGGCGATATAGATCACCATGGTCAGGATAAGGGTGATGAAGATGCCGCGCGAAAGCGTATACTGCGGGTCGATCGTCTCCTCGGCGATGGAATCGATATCCTCGAAGCCGATGAAGGCGAAGAAGGCGAGCAGGCTCGACGCGGCAATACCCTGCCAGAGCGCGGGCGACAGCGAATGCGGCACGGCCTCCACGGCGCGTTCCGCCATGTCGGCGCCGGACCAGATGGCGCCGGCGACGACCGCCGCCAGGCCGGCCACCTCGACGAGCGTCAGCACTCCGGCGAAGGCAATCGACTCGCGGATCCCGAAGCCGGCCACGATGCCGGTCGCGACGATGACGAAGACCAGCAGCGGCACCGGCGGCAGGCCGACCAGCTGGCCGAGATAACCGACCGCGCCGTGGGCGATGGCCGCCGAGGAGACGATGCCGACGGCGGCGACCGCAAGGCCGACGACCAGGAACAGGGCTCTCGAGTTGAAGCCGGCGCCGACGAAATGCGCCTCGGCGGCGGCATATGGCAGGCGGCCGGTGAACTCGGCGAAGACGGCGGCCGGCAGCAGCATGACCAGACTTGCGATCAGGAACGGCACCGGAGCGTACTGGCCGGAACGGCCGATCACCTCGCCGACCAGCACATAGATGCCGGCGCCGATTGTCACGCCGAGGCCGTAGAGGACGACGTAGGGCAGCGTGAGCGTGCGCCTCAGCCTCGGCGGAGCGACGGGCGGCAGACCGTGGGAGCCGGCAGGCCCGCTCTCCCGCGTGGAAGCGCCATCGTTCAATCGGGCGTGCGCTCCGGGCGCATCAGCAGCAGCGGTGCCCGCGTGGCGCGCAGCAGGGTTTCGGCATCCCTGCCGGCCAGGTCCGGGCGCGGCGGCCAGATGACGAACGACGGGTGCAGCTCTCCGACCGATGCGGCGGCCGAACCGATGTCGGCGGTCGGCAGCCGGCGCACCCGAAACTTGCCGCGCACGGCATCGCTGGCGGCGGCGGAGATCGCCTCCGGCTGCCCCCCGCCTTCCGGCAAGATCGCAACGACGATGCCCGCCCCCGTCGTCGACGCGACACGGTCGGCCAGGCGGAAGGCGGCGGCGTCCGGAACGCCGTCCGGCGCGAACAGCACGACGGGCCCCGCCTGCATGCGCGGGCGCCCGCCCGGCAACAGCACGGTGACCGCCGGATCGCGGACGGCACCCAGGATCGCGGCGACCGCATTGCGCGCACGGCCGGCGACGTTCTCAGGATTGACGACGACAATGTCCGTCGCTGCCGCGACCCGGGCGATCTCGGCGCAATACTCGCCGCGCATCGTGTCGAAAGTGACCGCGATCCGTGACCGCTCGGCCCTCGCGCTCAGGGTGCGCTTCCACAGGGCGGCGGCTCCGGCGATATGCTGACGCATCTGCGGCAGGTCGAGCGGCTCGGATGCTTCTCCTGTCGGGCGGACGGCGCGGGCGAACGGCAAAGCGGCCAGATCGAGCAGGTTGCTTTCCTCCACGAAACAGCCGGCAACCTCGGCATGCAGCGCGCCGGCCAGCGCGAGCGCGGCCTCGATCGTCTGCTCCTCGTCGGCGATCGAACCCAGGCAGGCCACGACGCGAAGGCGTTGTGCCGGGAGAGTCGGAGCGTCCGGTCGATCCTCAGGCGTTGCCATCGGCGGAGCCCCCTCCTTCCCTGATCCCGAAGGCGCGCCGCTTTTCGGCATAGAGGCGCAGCCTCGCATCGACCATGCCATTGATCGTGTCCGGCGGGAAGCCGCCGTCGGGACCGCGCTCGCCGGCCGGACGCCCGGTCAGGAGCGCGATGCCCTCGTCGATGGTGCCGACGGGATAGACATGGAACTTTCCGTCGGATGCCGCTTCCACCACGTCGGCGCGCAGCATCAGGTGCTTGACGTTCGCAGCCGGGATCAGCACGCCCTGGCTGCCGGTCAGGCCGCGCGACTTGCAGATGTCGAAGAAGCCCTCGATCTTCTCATTGACTCCGCCGATCGCCTGGACATGGCCGAGCTGGTTCACCGAACCGGTGACGGCAAGCGACTGGCGGATCGGCGCGTCCGACAGGGCGGAAAGAAGCGCGTAGAGTTCGGCGGAAGACGCGCTGTCGCCGTCGACGCCGCCGTAGGACTGTTCGAAGACGAGGCTCGCCCACAGCGACACCGGCTCGTCGAGGGCGAAATTGGCCTGCAGGTAGCTCGCCAGGATCATCACGCCCTTGGAATGGAGCGGCCCGCCGAGCTCGACCTCGCGCTCGATGTCGATGAGCTTGCCGGAGCCCATGCGCACCCGGGCGGTGATCCGCGACGGGCGCCCGAACATGAAGCCGCCGAGGCCGGTGACCGACAGGCCGTTGACCTGGCCGACCGCCTCGCCGTCTGTATCTATCAGCACCGTCTCGCGCTCGATCATTTCGTAGACGCGCTCGCGCAGACGGTCCTTGCGGCGGATGCGCTCGCGGGTCGCCCGCTCGACGTCCTCGGCGCCGATGGCGTCGCGGCCGGCCTCGCCGGCCCAGAAATCGGCCTCGCGCAACCGGTCGGCAAGCTGGCCGACCTGCAGCGACAGGCGCTCGGCATCCTCGGCGAGGCGGGCGGATTCCTCGATCATCAGCGCCGCGCCCGAAGCGTCGAGCGGGCGCAGGCCCTCGTTGGCGATGATCGAGGCGAACAGGCGGGCGGTGTTCTGCTCGTTGTCGCCGGTGCGCTCCCAACGGTCCTCGAAATCCGCCTCCACCTTGAAGAGGTCGGCGAAATCGGGATCGAGATGGACGAGCAGATCGTAGAGGAAGCGCTCGCCGATCAGCACCACCTTGACGTCGAGCGGGATCGGCTCGGGATCGAGCGTCACGGTGGTGACGAAGCCGAATTGCTCGGCAGCGGATTCGATGCGGATGGCGTCGCCGCGAAGCGTCCGCTTCAGCGCCTCCCAGGCGAAGGGCTCGCCGATGATCTTGCGGGCGTCGAGCACGATATAGCCGCCGTTGGCCCTGTGCAGCGCGCCCGGCTTGATGAGCAGGAAATCGGTAACGAGCGTGCCCATCTGGGAAAGGTGTTCGATGCGGCCGACCAGGTTGCCGAGGGTCGGATGCTCCTCGGAGACGACCGGCGCGCCGCCGCTGTCATCGTCGGCGACGACGACGTTGACGCCGTAGCGGCGATATTGCGGCTCGCCGAGGTCGGGTCCCGCGGTCGCCTGGATGCCCTCCGGCGCCGGCATCTCGGCGGCGCCCTCGCGCAGAAAGAGCGCGACGTTTTCCACCAGGTCGGATTCCACCTCGCCGAGATAGTCCAGGACAGGCTCGATGCCCTGAAACTGCGCGGAGATGCCGGCGACAGCCGTTCCGACGGCAGACGAGGCCAGTTCCGCGTTCAGCTCGCGGATGCGGTCGCGGCGGGCCTTCTCGATCGCCGGTATGGTGCGCAGCACCTTCTCCAGCTCCTTCTGGAGTTCCTCGATCACGCCCTCGATGCGTTCCCGCTCGCTCTTGTCGAGTGCGTTGAAGGCTTCCGGCTTGATGACGTTTCCGTCCCTGACCGGCGCCAGCGCGAAGCCCATCGGGGTGCGCAGGATGGCGATGCCCTGCTTCTCGGCCTTCTCGTTCAGGTTCTCGAAGGCCTCCTCGTTCTGCTTGCCGCTTTCCTCGGTGATCGCGCGCAACCGGTTGCGGTAGTCCTCGGTCTCGAAGAGGCTCGGGATCACCGTCTTCAGGTCGTCGATCAGGTCGCCCATCGCCTTCTTGAAGCGCATCGCGGTGCCGGGCGGCAGCCTGAGCGCGCGGGGATTGCGGCTGGTGCGGAAATTGTTGACGTAGACCCATTCGTCCGGCCGCTCCTCCGTGGCCGCCCTTTCCTCCAGGAACTGGCGGACCGCGCGGTGGCGGCCGAAGCCCGGGCCGCCGATGACGAAGAGATTGTAGCCGCGGCGGCGGATGGCGGTGCCGAAGCTCAGCGCGTCGAGCGCCCGGCTTTGGCCTATCAGCAGTTCGGCGGGGCGGATGCCGGCCGTCGTCTCGAAACCAAGGCTGGTCGGGGCGCAGTGCCTGCGGAGACTCTCAGGTTCGAGCGGTCGAATATCTGCCACCGTCGCTTTCCTCAGGATGGAAAAGCCGACCTGACCAGCCCGGAGGCTGCCCGACCTTGACCGATATCAAACCGCCGCCCGCGCGTCGGCACAGGCGCTCAGCCGCGGCGCCAGGTCTCGGTCGATTTGCACTTCTTGCAGATGCGATTTCCCGGCCCGTCGCTCGGGAAATCCTCGCCGCACATCAGGCAACGGCGAAGGGCTTCCTTCACCGCCGCGCGCGCCAGCGGCGCGGATTCTGCGCGGTCTGCTTTCTTGACGGTTACGCTCATGCAGGAACATGTAGGGAACAAGTGCGAAAAGTCAACGATCGTAGATTGTTAGCGCTTCAACCTCCGTGGTTCCGGTCGACATTCGCCAGCGCCCATTGGGTCATCAGCGGGCCGGCGAGCTCGAAAAGGATCGTCGTTCCCACCGCAGCGGCAAGGATCTGCTCGCGCAATGACGGGAACGCACCGGCGGCGACAAGCGCCATGCCGAGCGCGACACCGGCCTGCGGCATCAGGGCGACACCGATCCATCGCGAATATTCGGCGGGCATGCCGGAAATGCGGCCGCCGAGCCACCCGCCGGCGATGCGCCCGGCAATCCGCAATACGAGGTAGAGCATGCCGATGACACCCACGTCCTCAAGCGCGTCAATTTCCAGCGATGCGCCGGCGAGGATGAAGAACAGAACCATGAACGGCCATTCGATGTGCTCGATCTCATGGAAAGCTCGCGTATGGTGGCTGGCGAAATTGGCGACGATCAGTCCGGCGATCATCGCCGCCAGCAGGAACGATGCGCCGAGCGCGAGCGAAAGACCGCCGCACAGGAACACCACGCCGAGCGCCTCCGCCTGGCTCGGTTCGCCGGGTTTCAGCCGCCCGCTCAGATAGGCGGTGGGAAATCCGACCGCGCCGCCGACCAAAATGGCGGCGCCGATTTCCCGCACACCGGTGAGGAGTGCCACCGCGGGCCCGTGACCGAGAGCAGCGTGAGCCAGAGCCAGGAGCAGGCTGAAGACGATCAGGCCCCACGCATCGTCGATCGCGACAATTCCGAGCAGCATCTGCGGGAAAGGCCCGGACGATCCGCTGCGGCGCACAACATCCCGGGTCGCAGCCGGTGCGGTCGCCGTGGAGATTCCGGCCAACACCAGGCAAAGGACCGGGTCGATGCCGAATAACCAAAGTCCGACGCCGACGAACGCGGCGGTCGCCAGCACCACGGCGACCGACACGACGAGTATATGGCCGCCGTTTTCCCGGAGCATGCGACGCGTCAGCCGGCCGCCAAGCAGGAAAGCCACCATGACCAGCGCCATGACGGAAACCAGCTGATACCAATCGCGGACAGCAGGCTGCAACAGATCGAACCCCGACGGACCGACGGTCATGCCCAGAACCACCAGCAGCGTTACCCGCGGCAGGCGGGTGCGCCGGCCGATTTCATCCATCGCCAGACCGGCGAGCAGCAGGGCGCCAAGTGTTATCAGAACCAGTGCTTCAGTCATCGATCGCGGCATCCCCGATTCCGGGAGCTGAAGACAACCAGCTGCCGCTTTCAGCCTAGAGGCGCGCCGCACCGGCGTCTTGACCCGTGTCAAAGACCCGATCCGCCCCCACCGGCACAGTTTGCACTGTGCCCGCGAGAAGGACAGCCGCGCGCCTCATGAATGACATGAACAAACAGCACACGTTCAACATCGGCTATCTGCTCGTCGCGCTCATGGTGATCCTGGCGATCCAGGTCTGGTCCGAGGCGCGGCTGATCGAGCGCATCCCCTACAGCCAGTTCGTCCAGATGCTGGAAAAGAAGGAGATCGCCAGCGTCACGGTCGGCGACACCAGCATCGAGGGAACCTACAAGAACCCTGTCGACGGCAAGACGGCATTCGTGACGAGCCCGGTCGATCCCGACATCGCCAAACAGCTGGAGGCGGCGGGCGTGGAGTTCACCGGTGCGCCGCCGACCGGCTGGCTGACCGGGCTGTTGTCGTGGATCCTGCCGATGCTGTTCTTCGTCGGCATCTGGTTCTTCCTGTTCCGCCGCATCGCCGAAAAACAGGGTTTCGGCGGACTGATGAGCATCGGCCAATCGAAGGCGAAGATCTACGTGGAGAAGGAGACCGGCGTCACCTTCGACGACGTCGCCGGCGTCGACCAGGCGAAGATGGAGCTGCAGGAGGTCGTCTCGTTCCTCAAGGACCGGGAGAAATACGAGCGGCTCGGCGCGCACGTGCCGAAAGGCATATTGCTGGTCGGCCCGCCGGGCACCGGCAAGACGCTGCTGGCGCGTGCCGTCGCCGGCGAAGCGGGCGTCGTGTTCTTTTCCATCTCCGGCTCCGAATTCGTCGAGATGTTCGTCGGCGTCGGCGCGGCGCGCGTGCGCGACCTGTTCCAGCAGGCGCGCGAGGCCGCACCCTGCATCATCTTCATAGACGAGCTGGACGCCCTGGGGCGCGCGCGCTCGCCGATGGGCGGCTTCGGCGGCGGGGCGGACGAGAAGGAGCAGACGCTGAACCAGCTCCTCTCGGAGCTCGACGGCTTCGACCCGCGCGGCGGCATCGTGCTGCTGGCGGCCACAAACCGGCCGGAAGTGCTCGATCCGGCGCTGCTGCGCGCCGGCCGCTTCGACCGGCAGATCGTCGTCGACCGGCCCGACCGGATCGGCCGGGCGGCAATCGTCGCGGTCCACATGAAGAAGGTGAAGCTCGCCACCGACGTCGACCCCGACGAGATCGCCGGCATCACGCCGGGCTTCACCGGCGCCGACCTCGCCAACCTGGTGAACGAGGCGGCGATCATGGCCACCAGACGCGGCGGCGATGCCGTGACGATGGACGATTTCACCGCCGCGGTGGAGCGCATCGTCGCCGGCTCCGAACGCCGCAGCCGGCTGCTCAACCCGGACGAACGCAGGCGCGTCGCCTATCACGAGATGGGCCATGCGCTGGCGGCCGCCACCCTGCCCGGCGCCGACCCGGTGCACAAGGTGTCGATCATCCCGCGCTCCATCGGCGCGCTCGGCTATACGCTGCAGCGGCCGACGGAGGACCGCTTCCTGATCACCACCGACGAACTGAAGAACCGCATGGTGGTGCTGCTCGCCGGCCGCGCGTCGGAAGACCTGATCTTCGGCGAGATCTCGACGGGCGCGGCCGACGATCTCGCCAAGGTGACCGACGTGGCGCGCCAGATCGTCACCCGCTTCGGCATGTCGGCGGAGGTCGGCCAGGCGGTGCTGGAGGCGCCGCGCTCCAGCTATCTCGGCTACGGCGGGATCGACATGCGGCCGAAGGACTATTCGGAGGAGACGGCGCGCGAGGTCGACATCGCCGTGCGCAAGCTGATCGACGAAGCTTACCAGCGCGCCAAGGCTATCCTTGCCGAGCGGCGGCAGGACCTTGAGGACGGCGTCAAGCTGCTCTTGAAAAAGGAGACGATCACGCCGAAGGAATTCCCGCCGCTTGCGCCTGCCGGCGATGCGGAGAAGGAGGCGGCGGAGTAGGCGGCAGCCGGACGCACAGTGGTGGGGGGTGCGCGACAAACTGCCGGCGAAACAACCCCATGCACGGTTTGGCGCGAGGTGGCCAGGAATGCGCGGAGCGCCCGGAATTCCGGGACTTCTGGCGGGTCTGGCGGGCGCCTTGCAGGCGAAGGCCGGGCGAGTGAAGAAAAGCCTCGACTAGCGGGGCGACCGGACCGGAGAGCGGCAGACGGCTCTCCGATTAACGGTTGACAGGCGGGCAGTATCTGGGGTAAAAGGTGAACATCCCGCTCTTGCGGCTGTGGTGAACCGAAGGGTTCGCAAGCTGCCGGCGGGATTTTTTGTGGGGATGCCGATGCGGATCGTGCAGTAGCCCCCTACCCCTCGTGCCTGTCCCGCACCAGGTCGGCGAAGACAGTCTCGAAGTGGCGCATGGCCTCGTCGCTTTCGGCCGTCAGGGTGACCGTCTCGGTGCCCCTGCCCGGTTTGACGAACTGGTCCCAGTAGCCGTCGAGATCGATTTCCTCCGGTTCGTCGGGGGCCGATTCATCCTCCGGCACGTGCGGGCCGACCACGTCCTCGACGGCGACGGTGAGGTGCCAGCCGTCGAGCGAGTCGGCGGGAGTGATCACCAGCACGCCGACCGTGATCAGCGAACTGGCGTCGTCCTCGGGGCCGAGGCCGGCGCTCTCGAATTCCGGGACCAGGTCCGGGTCGGCGTCGGCGACGTATTCGCGGGTCGCGGTACAGCGCACGCGCGGCTTCGCCGATTTCAGTACCGCCCGCAGCCAGTGGACGATCTGGTCGGCGGGGATGTCGATTTCCTGTTCGATCTCGGGCATTTCGGTTGCTCCATCCGGACGATTGCGCCGTCGGCACCTTTTCTCGCTAGCTGATACGGCCTGTGCCGCCGGCGACGGACTCGTAGCCGAGCCGCTCCAGCCCGCCGGCCCAGTAATCGGCAAGGAGCGGGTGGCCGAGCAGGTAGTCCTCGGCCGGCGTCTCGCGGCGCTCGGCCGCCTGGGTGACAAGGTCGTTCCATTCGGCCGGCTCGCCGTCGTCGCGGCCGAGCCACATCAGCGCGACGAGTTCGGCCTGCTGCGTCTCGCTCAGGCCCCGGATCTCCTCGACGACCTCCTCGCGCGAGAGATCATCGGGCAGCATCTGCAGGGTGGCGGGAACCTCGTCGTCGGTCGGGTTGCCGCCCGGGTCCGGCACGTCGAGCGCCTCGCGCGCCATCACGGCGCGCACCTTGAGGATGAGCATGTGGAGATAGTCGATATCGATATCGAGAGAAGCCATGAAATCCGCCTTTGCCTGTTTGCGTTCTCTCATCCAACTCAGGCAAGGTTATCGGGTTGCATCGGCGGGGCCTTGACGGGGGTCAACCCTTCCCTTCGGCAGGCTCGGGCCAGGCCCCGGCAGCCCTGCGGGGCGCACCTCGGGGGAGGATTAGAGTCACTCCGTCGAACCCTATTTCGAGTTGCCGCGTCAAACCGTTGAACGCCCGACGACGCCGGCCGGCCAACATTCGCTTGCCGGGGCGTCGTGTCCGGCCAATCCACGACGTGGAGAACGACCATGGCACACGGAACGACAGACACGACGACAGGTCGGATCACCGGCCCGCGCAGAACAGCGACGGCCGCCGCCGCGCTGACGATGCTGATGTTCGCCACCGGCGGGCAAGCGGCGGCGAAGAGCTCGATCATG
>DATHRP010000566.1:0-9410 GCA_035465195.1 Afifellaceae bacterium
CGCGCATCGATGCGCAGATAACCAAGCATCTGTCGGGCGCGCGCCTCGGCCTCGCTCCTGCCCAGGCCGGCAATCATCTGCGGCAAGACGATGTTTTCCAGAGCCGTGAATTCCGGCAGCAAATGGTGGAACTGGTAAACGAAGCCGATGTCGCGGCGGCGCATTGCGGTGCGCGCCAGATCGTTCAGTCCGGACGCAGTGCGGCCATTGATCCGCACTTCGCCGGCATCAGGCTTTTCCAGGAGGCCGGCGACATGCAGCAGCGTCGACTTGCCGGCGCCGGACGGCGCGACCAGTGCCACGATCTCGCCGGGCTTCACCTGCAGGTCGGCTCCGGTCAGGATGTGCAGCGGTCCGGCCGCCGTATTGTAGTAACGGTCGACCTTTTCCAGCCGCAGCGCCGGCTGGGTCTCGGCCGGCGATGCTGTCGCGGCGGTGTGCGGATCCGATTTCATTCGTAGCGCAGCGCCTCTACCGGATCGAGCCGGGCCGCCCGCCAGGAAGGAAAGATGGTCGCCAGGTAGCACAGCGCGAGCGACACCAACACGATCGCGGTCGTCTCGACCGGATCCATGCGCGCAGGCAGCTGATCGATGAAATAGGCGCCGTTCTCGAACGGGTTCTGGCCGGTCGCCCAGGTGGCGACGTCCTCCAGGATGCTCACGTTCCAGCACAGCAAAACGCCGAAAATGAATCCGAGGATCGTTCCGACCGTGCCGATCATCGCCCCGGTCATGAAGAAGATCCGCATGATCGACCCCCGGGTCGCCCCCATCGTGCGCAGGATGGCGATGTCGCGGCCCTTCTCCTTTACCAGCATGATCAGCCCGGAAATGATGTTGAGCGCCGCCACCAGGACCACGAGCGTGACGATCAGGAACATGACGTTTCGCTCCAGCCCGAGGAGGCCGAAGAACGTCGCGTCCCTTTCGCGCCAGCTCACGGAATAGATCGGCCGGCCGGCCGCTTTCTCGATGGTCGGTCGCATCTCGACCACGTCCTCCGGGTGATCGATGAACACCTCGATCCCCACCGCCTCTTCACCGTAGTTGAAATAGGCCTGAGCCTCCTCGAACGGCATGAACACGAAGGTGGAATCGTAGAGCGCCATGCCGCTGTGGAAGATCGCGACCACCGGATATGCCTTGATCCGCGGCACCGTTCCCATCGGCGTCGTCGCACCCTGCGGGCTGATGATCGTCAGCGGATCCCCGACAAACAGGCCCAGCTTGCGCGCCAGGCCCTCGCCTACGGCAACGCCGCCCGCCGTGTCGAAATCGTCGAGGCTGCCATTTTCGCCGACCGTTTCGGCCACGCCCGGGACCTTGCCGATATCCTGGCCGCGGATGCCGCGGACGAGGATGCCCGAACTGCCGCCCGCCGCGCCGGAACCCAGCGCCTGGCCCTCGATGAACGGCAGGGCGGCGACGACGCCCGGCACGGCCGTAACCCGGTCGGAAACGTCGACATAGTCCGTCAGGTTCGTGTCTACCGGATGGAGCACCAGATGCCCGTTGATGCCAAGAATGTTTTCGATCAGCTCCTCGCGGAATCCGTTCATGACGGCCATGACGACGATCAGCGCGCAAACACCGATCATGATGCCGACGAGCGAGATCATAGAAATGACGGAAATGAACGCCTGCTTCCGACGCGGACGCAGATAGCGCAATGCCGCCATGACCTCGAAGCCGGAAAACGGTGCCGTCGCCCTGCCGCTCATGTCCGCATGCCGCAGCGCCTCATGACGCCGCGTCCCCGAATTGCGCCTGGAGCATGGCCATCAGCCCGTCGACCGACATGGTCTCCCGTTCGCCGGTCGCCCTCACCTTCATCTCCACCTCGCCGGCCGCGGCGCCGCGCGGCCCGACGATCACCTGCACCGGCAGGCCGATCAGGTCCATGGTGGCGAATTTGGCGCCGGCGCGGGCGTCCGTGTCGTCGTGCAGGCAGGACAGGCCCGCACTGTCGAGGCGCTGCTCGATATCGGCGCACATGGCGTCGCAGGTCTGGTCGCCTGCCTTCAGGTTCAGAAGCGCGACGTCGAACGGTGCCACCGACTTCGGCCAGATGATACCGTCGTCGTCGTGGCTCGCCTCGATGATCGCGGCGACCACGCGGGTCGGCCCGATGCCGTAGGATCCCATGTGGACCGGCACCTCGACGCCGTCGGGTCCGGCCACGACGGCGCCCATCGGCTCGGAATATTTCGTGCCGAAATAGAAGATATGGCCGACCTCGATGCCGCGCGCGGCGATGCGCCGGCTCTCGTCAAGCGCCTCGAAGGCCGCCGGATCGTGCTTCTCGTCGGTGGCGGCATAGGGCGTCGTCCATTCCTCGACGATCGGCGCGAGGTCGGAGCGGAAGTCGATGTCGGCGCTCGGGATCGGCATGTCGAGCAGGGCCCTGTCGCAATAGACCTCGCTCTCGCCGGTTTCCGCCAGGATGATGAATTCGTGGCTCATGTCGCCGCCAATCGGCCCGGATTCGGCGCGCATCGGGACCGGCTTCAGGCCGAACCTGTGGAACGTCCTGAGATAGGCCACGAACATCCGGTTGTAGGCGGCCCGCGCCGCCTCGATGTCGAGATCGAAGGAATAGGCGTCCTTCATCAGGAACTCGCGCGAGCGCATCACGCCGAACCGCGGCCGCACCTCGTCGCGGAATTTCCACTGGATATGGTAGAGATTGAGCGGCAGGTCGCGGTAGGAGCGCACCGAGGCCCGGAAGATCTCGGTGATCATCTCCTCGTTGGTCGGCCCGAACAGCATCTCGCGCTCGTGCCGGTCCTCGATGCGCAGCATCTCCTTGCCGTAATCGTCGTAGCGGCCGCTTTCGCGCCACAGGTCGGCGGACTGGATGGTCGGCATCAGCAATTCGATCGCGCCGGAGCGGTCCTGCTCCTCGCGGATGATCCGGTTAACCTTGTCGAGCACACGTTTTCCGAGCGGCAGCCAGGAGTAGATGCCGGCCGCCTGCTGGCGGATCATGCCGGCGCGCAGCATCAGCCGATGCGACACGATCTCGGCTTCCTTGGGAGTTTCCCTCAGGATCGGCAGGAAATAACGGGTCAACCGCATGGATGAATCGCCTGAAATCTCTGCGACCACAAAGCCCATAAAGGCGTCGTTGGCAAGGTTGCTCTGCGAGACGCTGCGCTGCAGCGGCCCGGAGATACGGGAAAACTGCCTAACTCTTAATCACTGAATGCAAAATCAGCAGGCGTAATGGCATTTTAGGTGGTGACAATCCCCTGTTGATCCGCTAAGGAATAACCGTTCAATGACGGTCGTCCAGACAGGTCATACGGAACGCGGTCCAAGTCTTGGGAGGAACCACCAGAAATTGCCTTCAAGGTAAAACATGGTGGGTTGGACATTTCGCGATCTAATAAGGCAAGGCTCCGGCCTTGCCTTATTCAATGCCGGTTTCTGCAAGTTGGGCTTGTTTTTCGGGAATGTTGCACGCTCAGATAATCAGGTCTTCCAGCGTCAGGCCGTAGACGGCGATCGCGATATACACGCCGGCAAAGATGATCGCCGCGATCAGCGACGTGATCAGCGCCTTGCGGATCAGCATCGGACGCACGGGCGCGCCGTGATCCGTGCCGAGTGTCACCTCTCCCTCCTCGTGCTGGCTGCGCACGCCGATCGGAAGCACGGCGAAGAGCACCAGCCACCAAATGATGAAGTAGATCGCGATGCCGCTGAACAGGCTCATAGCGCCGCTCAGGCCTCCTCGAGTTCGATCAGGGTGCCGTTGAAATCCTTGGGATGAAGGAAGAGCACCGGTTTGCCGTGCGCCCCGACCCTGGGTTCGCCGTCGCCGAGGATGCGGGCGCCCTCGGCGCTCAGACGGTCCCGGGCAGCGAGTATGTCGTCGACCTCGTAGCAGATATGATGCATGCCGCCGTCCGGATTGCGGTCGAGATAGGAACTAATGGGCGAGCCTTCACCCAGCGGCTCGAGCAGTTCGATCTTGGTGTTCGGCAGGGTGATGAACACCACCGTCACGCCGTGTTCCGGCAGCGGCTGCGGCGCGCTTACCACCGCCCCCAGCGTGTCGCGATAGAGCGCCGTTGCCCGGTCAAGGTCCGGAACGGCGATGGCGACATGGTTCAACAGTCCGAGCATCATTCGTCTTCGATAACACTGATCAGCACCGCCGTCGCCGGTTTCTTGCCCCAGGCGAGTGCGACACCGTTGCGCACGGCCCGGCGCACGGCCTCGCGGACCGTGCCGGGATCCTTCAGGCGCGGCCGCGGCAGGGAGGCCAGCGTCGATTCGATCGCGTCCTCGACGATTGCGACCATCGGATTGCCATCGCCGTCGACCACCGGCAGGCCGATCATCGCGATCTGCGGATCGTCGAGCAGGTCGCCGTCCGTCGCCATCGCCAGGGAGACGGTCACCGAGCCGGCAAAGGCCAGACGCCGGCGCTCGGCCACGCCGCTGGCATCGGGATGGAGCAGCAGCTTTCCGTCGCGATAGAGGCGCCCTGAATGGACGCTGTCGAGAATTTCCGCCGGGTCCGGCGCAAGCCGCGCCATCGTCCCGTTGCGCAACTCGATCACGTTATCGATGCCTTCCGCCCGGGCCAGCTTGGCGTGCTCGTGAAGGTGACGGGCCTCGCCGTGAACGGGAACGAGGATTCGCGGCCGCGTCCAGGCATACATCTGCCGCAACTCGTCACGCCTCGGATGGCCCGAGACATGGACCAGGCCGTCACTGTCGCTGATGATCTCGACGCCCTGGTCGACCAGCGCGTTGATGATGCGGTTGACCGAACGTTCGTTGCCGGGGATCGTGCGGGACGAAAAGATCGCCAGGTCGCCTTTCGCCAATGCGACGTCCCGGTGGTCGCCGCCGGCGATCCTTGCCAGCGCGGCCCGCGGCTCGCCCTGGCTGCCGGTCATCAGCGCCAGGACCTTGTTGCGCGGCAGATAGCCGAACGCTTCCTGGTCGCGGATCGGCCCCACGCCTTTAAGGTATCCCATTTCCTCCGCCACGGAGAGCGCGCGCTGCATCGCCCGGCCGATGACGACAACCTCGCGATCCGCCTTCCGGGCCGCGAGCGCCACGGTGCGAAGCCGCGCAATGTTGCTGGCGAACGTGGTGACGACGACCCTGTTCGGCGCGTCAGCTATGATCTTCTCCAAGACCTCGGCGACATCGGCCTCGCTCGGGCTCACACCATCGCGCATCGCATTCGTGGAATCGCAGATCAGCGCCAGCACGCCCTCGTCGCCCAACTCCTGCAGCCGGTCTCCGTCCGTCGGCATGCCGATCAGCGGTGTCGGGTCGAGCTTCCAGTCGCCCGTATGCAGCACCAGCCCGGCCGGCGTGCGAATGGCGATCGCGTTCGGCTCCGGTATGGAGTGGGACATCGGGATATATTCCAGCTCGAACGGCCCGACCGTCACGCGCGCGCCTTGCTGGACGATTTTCACCGGGATCTTCGGCGCCTGGGGCTCGCTTTCCGCCTTGGCCGCCAGCAGGCCGGCCGAGAACGGCGTCATGTAGACTGGCACCTCCAGGTCCGGCCAGAGGTCGAACAGGGCGCCGAAATGATCCTCATGCGCATGGGTGATGGCAATACCGACCAGGTTGCGCTTGCGCTCCAACAGGTAGTCGATGTCCGGCAGCACGCCGTCGACCCCCGGCAGGTCCTCGTTGGCGAAGGAAACACCCATGTCGACGGCCAGCCATTGCCGGTTGCGGCCCCGGCCGAAGCCGTAGAGCGCCAGGTTCATGCCGATCTCGCCGACGCCGCCGAGCGGGACGAACACGAGCTGGTCGCCGGCCATCAGTCCGGCCCGCCTGTCGCCGCATGGTCGGGAAAGAATACCTCGCCCGCGGATATGAGCCGGACCTGGCCGTCGCGCTGCCGCAGCACCAGGCGGCCGGCTTCATCCATGCCCTCGAACAGGCCCGAAATCGTCTCCGCCTGCAGTCGGACGTCGATCGGCTCGCCAAGACCGTAGACCCGGTCGAGCCATGCATCCCGGATGGCCCGGAAGCCGTCTGCCCGGCCTCCGGCCCATTCCGATAGCCGGCCGGCCATCGCGCGGTCCAGGCTGGCGAACAGGTCTGAAGGGCCGAGCACGACACCCTCGCCCGCCAGGTCGGTCGCCGGATAGCGCGTCGCCGGCGGGTGATGCGCCAGGTTGACGCCCATCCCGATGACGGCGACGGTCGAGCGTTCATTGCCGGAGTGCGATTCCGCAAGTATTCCGGAGATCTTCCGGCCGGCGAACAGGATGTCGTTCGGCCACTTGATCGCCAGATGCCGCGCCGCGACGGCAAGCCGCTCCGATAGCGCATCGTGGAGCGCCACGGCGGCCACCAGGGGCAGCTGCGGTAGGTTCTGCGGGTTGTCGAGGGCGAGGACGAGCGATGCGTAGAGGTTGCCGGGTTCCGACGCCCATTCAGCGCCCAGCCGGCCGCGTCCCTTCAATTGCCGGTCGGCCGTCACCCAGAGCGGCAGCGGCATTCCCTCGTCGGCGCGAGCCACGGCCTCGTCATTGGTGGATCCGACGGCGCCGAGCGCGATGTGGTGAAAGCCGCTCGCAGCGGCGACCGTCTCCGCCATCGGCTAGAACAGGGTCGTCGCCGCGCGGTCGGCGGCGCCGAGGATCGGGACCATGATGACCATAAAGCCGATGACGAATGCCCCGGAGAGCATCAGCACGGTCCGCAGTTCGCCCGGCATCCGCTCGAACTTTTCCGCCGGGTCGTCGAAATACATGACCTTGACGATCCGCAGGTAATAGAAGGCGCCGATCACGCTGGTGACTACACCGATCACGGCAAGCGCGTAGAGCTTCGCCTCGATGGCGGCAACGAAGACGTAATACTTGGCGAAGAACCCGGCAAGCGGCGGGATGCCGGCCAGCGAGAACAGGATCGCCGCCAGCAGCATGGCGACGAGCGGCTGGTTGGTCGCGAGCCCGGCCAGGGAATCGATCTCCTCCACCATCTCGCCGCGCCGGCGCATCGACAGAATGCAGGCGAAGGCACCGAGCGTCATGGCAAGATAGATCACCATGTAGACCATCACCCCCTGGACGCCGGCCTGCGAGCCGGAGGCGAGGCCCACCAGCGCGAAGCCCATATGACCGATCGAGGAATAGGCCATCAGCCGCTTGATGTTGCGCTGGCCGATGGCCGCGAAGGCGCCGAGCCCCATGGAGGCTATGGAGACGAAGACCAGCACCTGCCGCCAGTCGTCGTCGATCGGCCCAAACGGATCGATCACCACGCGGATCAGCATCGCCATTGCCGCCAGCTTCGGCGCGGCGGCGAAGAAGGCTGTCACCGGCGTCGGCGCGCCTTCGTATACGTCCGGCGTCCACATGTGGAACGGGACCGCCGAAATCTTGAAGGCGATGCCGGCCAGCACGAAGACCAGGCCGATAATCAGGCCTGTCGACCGCTCGGCGGCGAGCGCGGTGGCGATCCCCTCGAAGCCGGTATGGCCGGTGAAGCCGTAGACCAGCGAGGCGCCGTAGAGCAGCATGCCCGACGACAGCGCGCCGAGGACGAAATACTTCAGCCCGGCCTCGGTGGAACGCACGGAATCGCGGTGGATCGCGGCGATCACGTAGAGCGACAGCGACTGAAGCTCCAGGCCGAGATAGAGGCTGATCAGGTCGTTGGCGGAGATCATCATCATCATGCCGAGCGTGGCGATGACGATGAGGATCGGATATTCGAACCGCTCGAAGCGCTCTGCGCGGGCGAAGCCGACCGACATGGCGATGGCGAAGGCCGAGCCGATCAGGGTGGCGATCTTCATGAACCGGGCGAAGCCGTCGACGATGAAGGCGCCTTCGAACACCAGCTGCGTGCCCTCGCCCAGGAACAGGATCAGCGCCGCGCCGGCCAGCAGGCCGACGGAAATGCCGGTGATCGACGGCGCCGAGCGCTCGCCGGTGAAGACGCCGAACATCAGTAGCGCCATGGCGCCGACGGCCAGCAGGAGTTCGGGGATGAGCGGGATCAGGTCAGGCAGCATCTCTTGATTTCCTGCTATTGGCCCAAGGCCGCGGTCTGGGTTGCGGAGGCGGAGGCGGCGTCGAGCGCCGCCTGGTACTGGGTGATCAGATTGTCGACCGAGGCGGTCGTCACGTCGATCAGCGGCGCCGGCCAGACCCCGAAGAGGATCGTCAGCACGATCAGCGGAACCAGGATGGCCTTTTCCCGCCGGTCCATGTCGAGGATGCTTCTGAGACTCTCCTTGTCGATGGTGCCGAACACCACGCGGCGGTAGAGCCAGAGCGCATAGGCCGCCGACAGGATCACGCCGGTGGTGGCGAAGACCGCGATCCAGGTGTTGACCTTGAAGACGGCGAGCAGCGTCAGGAATTCACCGACGAAACCGGAGGTGCCGGGCAGCCCGACATTGGCCATTGTGAAGACCATGAAGGTCAGCGCATAGAACGGCATGCGGTTGACCAGGCCGCCATAGGCGTCGATCTGGCGGGTGTGCATGCGGTCGTAGACGACGCCGACGCACAGGAACAGCGCGCCGGAGACCAAGCCGTGCGACAGCATCTGGAAGATGCCGCCCTGGATGCCCTGGATGTTCATGGTGAAGATGCCCATCGTCACGTAGCCCATATGGGCGACGGAGGAATAGGCGATCAGCTTCTTCATGTCCTCCTGGGCAAGCGCGACGAGCGACGTGTAGATGATCGCGACGATGGAGAGCGTGTAGATCAGCGGCGCGAGATCGGCGCTGGCGAGCGGGAACATCGGCAGCGAGAAGCGCAGGAAGCCGTAGCCGCCCATCTTCAGCAGGATGCCGGCCAGGATCACCGAGCCCGCCGTAGGCGCCTCCACGTGGGCGTCGGGCAGCCAGGTGTGCACCGGCCACATTGGCATCTTCACCGCGAACGATGCGAAGAACGCGAGCCACAGCCAGGTCTGCAGGGAGGCCGGGAAGTCGTGGTCGAGCAGGTCCGGGATATAGGTGGTGCCGGCGTCCCAGTACATCGCCATCATCGCGAGCAGCATCAGCACCGAGCCGAGCAACGTGAAGAGGAAGAACTTGAACGCGGCATAGACGCGGCGCTTGCCGCCCCACACGCCGATGATCAGGAACATCGGGATCAGGCCGCCCTCGAAGAACACGTAGAACAGAACCAGGTCGAGCGCGCAGAAGACGCCGATCATCAGCGTCTCGAGCACCAGGAAGGCGATCATGTATTCCTTGACCCGCTCCTGGATAGCCGTCCAGCTCGCCAGGATGCAGAGCGGCATCAGGAACGTCGTCAGGATGACGAACAGCATGGAAATGCCGTCAATGCCCATCCGGTAGTCGAACAGGCTGCCGAACAAATCAGCGTCCTCAACGAACTGGAAGCCGGGATTGTCGAAGTCGAACCCGATCCAGATCCACAGCGAAAT